>JAAVHY010000012.1 GCA_014799485.1 Clostridiales bacterium
GCCTCAAAGCCGAATTCCTCCATCAGCTCGTCAATGGTGATGGAACGGCCGATGACCACGTTGGTCTCGATCTTCACGCCCAGCTCCTTGAGGCCGTCCACTTCCTTCTGCACGATGGACTTGGGCAGACGGAACTCGGGGATGCCGTACACCAGCACGCCGCCCGCCAGATGCAGGGCCTCGAACACGGTGACCTCATAGCCCTTCTTGGCCAGGTCGCCGGCGCAGGTCAGGCCCGCCGGGCCGGAGCCGATCACGGCCACCTTGTGCCCGTTGGAGGCGGGGGGGACGGCCTTCTCGGTGGCGTTGGCGTTGTGCCAGTCGGCCACGAAGCGCTCCAGACGGCCAATGCCCACGGGCTCGGCCTTGATGCCGCGGACACACTTGGCCTCGCACTGGCTCTCCTGGGGGCACACCCGGCCGCACACGGCGGGCAGGGCGCTGTCCTTGGAGATGATCTGGTAGGCCGCCTCGAAGTCGCCCTCGGCGACTTTGGCGATGAACTCGGGGATGTTGATCTGCACCGGGCAGCCGGACACGCAGGGGCGGTGCTTGCAGTTCAGGCACCGCTGGGCCTCGTCGATGGCCTGCTCCTTGGTGTAGCCCAGGGCCACCTCGTTGAAGTTGCACGCCCGGACCTGGGGGTCCTGGTGGGGCATGGGGTTCTTATCTGGTCTCATATTCGGCATCTTACTTTACCTCCTGCTTGAACAGGTTGCAGGCCGCCTCGTGGGCGTGCCGCTCGAAATCCTTGTACATGGCGCCGCGGGCCATGGCCTCGTCGAAGTCCACCTTGTGGCCGTCGAACTCCGGGCCGTCCACGCAGGCGAACTTGGTCTCGCCGCCCACGGACAGGCGGCAGCCGCCGCACATGCCGGTGCCGTCGATCATGATGGGGTTCATGGACACCACGGTGGGGATGTCGTACTGCTTGGTGAGCTGGCAGACGAACTTCATCATAATCACCGGGCCGATGGTGATGACCCGGTCGTACTTGGCCCCCGCCTCGATCTGCTCTTTCAGCAGGTCGGTGACCAGGGCCTTCTTGCCGTAGGAGCCGTCGTCGGTGCCGATGATCAGGTTGGTGGAGGCGGCCTTGAACTCGTCCTCCAGGATCACCAGATCCTTGTTGCGGAAGCCCACGATGAGATCCACATGGCAGCCCACGTCGTGGAGCTTCTTGGCCACGGGGTAGGCGATGGCGGTGCCCACGCCGCCGCCCACCACCGCGACCCGCTTGAGGCCCTCGGTCTCGGTGGCGCGGCCCAGGGGGCCCACGAAGTCCTGGAGGGACTCGCCCTCCTCCTTGTGGTTGAGCTTCTCGGTGGTGGCCCCCACCACCTGGTAGATGATGGTGACGGTGCCGGCCTCGCGGTCGAAGTCGGCGATAGTCAGGGGGATGCGCTCACCCTCCTCGTCCACCCGGAGGATGATGAACTGGCCGGGCTCCGCCTTGCGGGCCACGGCGGGGGCCTCGATCTCCATCAGGGACACGGTGGGATTGAGCACCCGTTTTTTCACGATCCGATACATAGCTTCTCCTCTTTCCTGTGGTTTCGGGTTATACCAAATATCAGCGCCCCGGCCCGCGGGAAAGCCGGCACGCCATAGGCCAATCATTTAAGATTATAACACGCCGTTTCCCGTCCGTCAATTTGATTTGGCTGGAAAATTGCCCGCGCGGCCGGAATAAACCAGAAAAAGCGCCCCCAGGCGGGCTCTTACGGCCTGTCAGGGGGCGTTTATCCGTATGCTACAGCTCCGCGCGGATCTTCTCGATCATCTCCGCGTATCCCTCGGGCGGGAGCGTTTCCCGCTTGGGGTCCATCTGGAACACGCCGCCCCACTCGAACCCGTCCCGGTACTTGGGCACCAGGTGGAAATGGAGGTGGCGGCCCGTATCGCCGTACGCGCCGTAGTTCACCTTGTCCGGGTGGAAGGCGGCATGGATGGCCCTCGCCGCCCGGGCCACGTCGGCAAAGAACGCGCCGCGCTCTTCATCGGTCAGGTCCACCAGCTCACCCACGTGATCCTTATAGGCCACGACGCACCGGCCTGGGTGGCTCTGCTCTTTGAAGAGGATGAGGCTGCTGACGCTCAGCTCGCAAATGAAAATGCCGAAGGCGTCCAGCAGTTCGCCCCGCTCCTCCCGCATACAGTAGGCGCAATTCTGATCTTTCATTCCGATACGCTCCTTTTCTTCGTGATGTTGACGCTGGCCACGCTGAGGATGATGCTTGCCAGCAGCAGGGCGGTGAGGGCGGCCACTACGCCCATGCCCGCGCGGATGCCCGCCCGCTCGGCCACCTGGCCCACCAGGAACGGGGTGACGATGCCGCCCACGCTGCCGGTGAAGATCATGACGCTGCACCCCAGGTCGTTGCCCCGGATGCAGTCGCTGCCGAAGGCGAACGCGGTGGGGTAGATGGTGGCCATGAACAGCCCCACCCCCACCAGCCCAAGGATGATGGGCACCGGGGTCCGGCTGAGGAACATGATCAGGAAGCAGACGAAGAAGCCCGCCCCGTCCACCAGCAGCAGCTTGTTCCGGGGCACCTTCCCGGTGATGGCCGCGCCGATCATCCGCCCGATGAACATGACCAGCCAGAACAGGCTGTTCATCAGCTGGGACCAGGTGGCGTCCAGAATGCCCATGTCCTGGAAGTAGGTCACCAGCCAGCCCACAATGGCATACTCCGCCGAGATGTAGAAAAACAGCATAGCCGCGCCCAGCCAGAACTGCTTCACCTTCAAAAAGCTCCGGTCCGCGGTCGCCACGCCCTTTTGGGGCGGCTCGGCGGGCAGGGGCATTTTGAGGAAGACCACGAACTGGCTCAGGCACAGCACACACAACAGGCCCGCCATCACCCGCCAGCCGGTCTGGGGCCATTTGCCGGCCAGCAGCACCAGCAGGATGGGGGAGAGCAGCGCGCCCACCGCGAAGCAGCCGTGCTGGAGGTTATATCCCCGGGCGGCCTTGTCGCCGGGAAGGGTAGAGATCATGGTGCTGGTGAAGTTGGAGTTGCCGCCCCGGGCGATGCCTGTCATCAGGAAGGCGGCGATGAGCACCGGGGTGGCCCCCAGTCCGGCGGCGAAAATGACATAGGCCACCATCATCCAGACGGAGGTGACCAGAATGCCCCGGCGGCGGCCCAGCCACAGGGGCAGGAACCCCGCCAGCAGCACGGAGATCAGGTTGCCCACCGACTGGCAGGACAGCAGTACGCCGGACAGGTCGTAGCGGAAGCCGTAGGTCTCCCGCAGGAAGGGGATGAACGACCCCAGGGGCTGGGAGGCGGCCCCGCTGACAAAAAAGGTGAACAGCACGCAGTACAGCAGCTGGCTTTGCCGCCGCTCCGCCGGGGTATGCTCTTGCATGGATATCAGCTCTTTCTTCCTTATTTTAAGATGGCTTCGCGGCCCCTTCGCCCCGAAGGTCGAACACCTTTTCTTTCGGCAGATTGTCCCGGATCACCGGCCAGGCCCGCTCGCCGCCGCAGGCGTCCGGCAAGAGGAACGCCCGCCGCTCCGCCGCGTACAGGTACACGCAGCCCTTCGCCCGGTAGGCGCACAGCAGCTCCCCCCAGGGGAAGTCCGCCTGCTCCTTCCCCGCCGTCACCCGCACGCGCTCCCCGTCCAGCCGGACGGTGTAAGCCGGCTGGCCCCGGTTGGCGTCCAGCGCCTTGGCCCGGGCCCGGAGGGAGAGCCAGTAGCTGAGGAAATAGGCCCCGGGCAGGCCCAGCGCCACCACCAGGAGCACAGCCCCCAGCAGCACGGCCCCCCGGCGTTCATGGAGCGCGAAGCAGACCACCGACGACGCGCCCAAGATCGCGGCGAACAGGGCGGGCCTGCGCCAACCCTGTTTGCGGATGAAGGTATCGAACAGGGCAAACCGCTGGAAGGTCTTCCCGTCCAGCTCCGCCCGGACGGTGACGCTTTTCTGGTCCAATTCAGACGCACCCCTTTTCTTGTGAGAACGGTCACAACTGTTATACATTTAACAATTTGTGAGGAAAAAGTCAATATCATCGGGCCGTTTTTGGAGTCTTGCACAAAAAACGGCCGCGCTTTTTATCTAATAAACTAATAGACAAGTATGTCACATTGTGCTATCTTATAATATGTCTTATGTGCGGGGCGTCCCGTATCCCGCAAGCTTCAACAATTTTGCAAGGAGGATCTGATAACATGAAAAAGCTGGTTTCCCTGCTCCTGGCGTCCATGATGCTGTTCAGCCTGGCCGCCTGCGGAAGCAAAAACGATGACAAGCAGCCCAACGCCGGCTCCGGCGACGTGGCCAGCGACCCCAAGGTGACCCTGGTCTACGCCGAGGTCAACCCCGAGGACACCATCGTCGGCCAGACCGCCACCGAGTTCAAGCGCCTGGTGGAGGAGAAGTCCGGCGGCTCCATCACCATCGACGTGCGCTACAGCGGCGTGCTGGGCTCTGAGAACGACGTGCTGGACGCCATCATCGGCGGCGACGACTCCATCGACATGAGCCGTATCTCCGCTTTCGCCCTGACCAGCTACGGCGCCAAGAAGTCCATGCTGCTGTCCATCCCCTTCACCTTCGTCAGCCGTGAGCACTGGTGGAACTTCGCCAACAGCGACCTGGCCTCCGAGTTCCTCAACGAGCCCCAGGAGATCGGCCTGCCCCTGCGCGGCGTGTTCTACGGCGAGGAGGGCTTCCGTCATTTCTTTGCCAACAAGGCCATCAACAGCATCGACGACCTGCAGGGCATGAAGATCCGCGTGTCCAACGACCCCGTCATGAACGGCATGGTGGAGGGCCTGGGCGGTTCCCCCACGGTGGTGTCCTTCGGTGAGCTGTACTCCGCCCTGAACACCGGCGTGTGCGACGCCGCCGAGCAGCCTATCGCCAACTACAAGTCCAACGCCTTCAACGAGGTGGCCAATAACCTGATCCTGGACGGCCACACCCTGGGCGCCATCCAGTGCGTCATCACCGACACCGCCTGGGGCAAGCTGACCGCCGCCCAGCAGGCAGTTATCATGGAGGCCGGCAAGGAAGTCCAGAAGTTCAACCAGAACCTGTCCCAGGGCGCTGAGGACGAGGTGCTGGAGCAGCTGAAGGCCGAGGGCTGCAACGTGGTGGACGTCCCCGACAAGAAGCCCTGGCAGGACGCCTGCGCCAAGGTCATCAGCGAGAACACCTCCGACCAGGCCGACCTGTACCAGCAGCTGCTGGACATGGCTCCCTAATCACAGCAACCAAATACACATCGTCCATTCAAAGCGGGGGCACGGGTCAGTCCCGTGCCCCCTGCATTTTATCTGAGAGGGAGGGAAATATATGCCCAAAATTTTTACGACCTTGGACAAGATCCGCCCCGCCTATGACATCACCTATAAGATCGTCATGTTCATCTGCAAGATCCTGCTCATTGGCGACATCGCCATCACATCCTACGCGGTGCTGGGCCGTTTCTGCCAGCAGTGGTCCAACGATTATCCCAATATACTCGGCTGGCTGAGCATCATCAAGGACCCGGCCTGGACCGAGCAGGTGGTGCTGACCCTCATGTCCTACATGGCCGTGCTGTCCGCCGCCCTGGCCATCCGCACCGGGGCCCACATCAGGATGACCGCGTTCGACGCCTATCTGCCCAAGCCCGTGATCAAGGCGCTGGACATCCTGGCCGACGCGGCCGTGATGGTTCTGGGCGTCATCATGGTGGTGGTGGGCTGGACGTACGCCTCCACCCTGGGCTCCTCCGGCTTCTATGAGTCCATCCCCTGGCTGAGCCGTTTCTGGATGTACTTCCCAGTACCCCTGGCCGGCATCGCCATGATCGTCTTTGAGCTGGAAGCGGTCTATAACCACATCAAATCGTTCTTTGTGGAAGAAAAGGAGGCGGCGGCATAATGGATGTTCAAACTCTCGCTATCATCGTCCTGCTGGGCACCTTTGCCCTTATGATCCTGCTGCGCTTCCCCATCGCCTACGCCGTGGGCCTGTCCTCCGTGCTCTGCCTGCTGACCATGGGCAACAGCCTCAGCGCCGTCTGCCGTCTGATGGTAAAGGGCATCAGCTCCTTCTCCCTGATGGCGGTGCCCTTCTTCATCACCATGGGCGTGCTCATGGGCAAGGGCGGCATCTCCGACAAGCTCATCGCCCTGGCCAACGCCTGCGTCGGCTGGATGCGGGGCGGCCTGGCCATGGTGAACATCGTGGCCTCCTACTTCTTCGGCGGCATCTCCGGCTCCGCCTCGGCGGACACCGCCTCCATCGGCTCCATCATGATCCCCATGATGGTGGACCAGGGGTACGACGCCGACTTCTCCACCGCCGTCACCATCACCTCCTCCTGCGAGGGCCTGCTGGTGCCTCCCAGCCATAACATGGTCATCTACGCCACCACGGCGGGCGGTATCTCCGTAGGCTCCCTGTTCCTGGCGGGCTACCTGCCCGGGGCCCTGCTGGCCCTGTCGCTGATGATCGGCTCCTACATCATCTCCGTCAAGCGCAACTACCCCAAGGGCGAGCCCTTCCACCCCATGAACTTCATCCGGCAGCTGGGCACCTCCATCTGGGCCCTGGCCGCCATCGTCATCGTGGTATACGGCGTGGTCGCCGGCGCCTTCACCGCCACTGAGTCCGCCGCCATCGCGGTCCTCTACTCCCTGGTCGTCTCCGTCTTCGTGTACAAGGGCGTGGACTGGAAGGGCGTGTGGAAGGCCCTGGACGAGTGCGTCAACACCCTGGCCATCGTGCTCATCCTCATCGCCACCTCCGCCGTGTTCGGCGACTGCCTCACCAAGCTCCACGTCCCCGACCTGGCCGCCCAGGCCATCGTGGGCCTCACCGACAACCGGTATATCCTCATCATCCTGCTCAATGTCATCCTGCTGGTGCTGGGCATGATCATGGACATGGCCCCCATCATCCTCATCGCCACCCCCATCCTGCTGCCGGTAGCCACCCAGTACTGCGGGCTGGACCCCATCCAGTTCGGCATCATGGTGGTGCTCAACTGCGGCATCGGCCTGCTGACCCCGCCCGTGGGCGCGGTGCTGTTCATCGGCTCCGCCGTGGCCAAGCGGCCCATGGAAAAAGTGGTCAAGGCCACCCTGCCCTTCTATGTGTGTATGCTCATCACGCTGCTGCTGGTGTCCTATTGGCAGGACGTGACTCTGATCGTCCCCAAGCTGCTGGGCGGCTACAAGCCCGTTGCGGCCGGTCTGGCCAATGTTCTGTTGAGATAGCGTGAAACAGCAGGGCGCGCCGCTTGGTAAAACAGCGGCGCGCCCTATCCACTAAAACAGGAGGAACGCGCGATGAAAATGACATTCCGCTGGTACGGCTCCAACAGCGACAGCGTCACCCTGAGCCAGATCAAGCAGATCCCCGGCATGACCGGCCTGATGGGCTTCCTGGACTACAAGGCCGCCGGTGAGGTATGGACCGAGGAGGAGATCAAATCCTACATCGACGAGGTCCACGCCGCCGGCCTGGAGTGCGAGGTCATTGAGTCCGTCAACGTCCACGAGGACATCAAGATGGGCCTGCCCACCCGGGACCAGTATATCGAAAACTACCGCGTCACCATCCGCAACCTGGCCAAATACGGCGTGAAGGTCATCGTCTACAACTTCATGCCCGTGTTCGACTGGCTGCGCACCGACCTGGCCCGGCTCATCCCGGAGGACGGCTCCAACAGCCTGTACTACGACGAGGCGGAGCTGGGGGACATGACCCCGGTGGACCTGGTACGCAACACCATCGACAACTGCAACGGCTTCACCCTCCCCGGCTGGGAGCCGGAGCGGCTGGCGGAGCTGGAGACCACCCTGGAGCGGTACAAATCCATCTCCCCCGACGACCTGCGCGCCAACTACAAATACTTCCTGGACGGCATCATCCCCACCTGCGAGGAGTGCGGCGTGGTGATGGCCTGCCACCCGGACGATCCCGCCTGGCCCATCTTCGGCCTGCCCCGAATCGCCCACAGCCAGGACGATTTTGACAAGATCGTCAAGCTCCACGACTCCCCCTCCAACACCGTCTGCCTGTGCACCGGCTCCCTGGGCTCCAACCCCGACAACGACATCCCCGCCATCATCCGCCACTTCGGCGAGATGGGCCGCATCGGCTGCCTCCACGTCCGCAACGTGAAGCACCTGGGCCACCGCAAGTTCCGGGAGGCGGCCCACCTCAGCTCCACCGGCGACCTGGACCTGTTCGCCATCATGAAGGCCGTGTACGACACCTGCCCCGACACCTACATCCGGCCCGACCACGGCCGCATGATCTGGGGAGAGGTGGGCCGCCCCGGCTACGGCCTGTATGACCGGGCCCTGGGGGCCACTTACCTCAACGGCCTGTGGGAAGCCATCGAAAAAACGGCCAAGTAAGGGGGATGCCGCTGTGAAATTGTGTTATGAGGGTCTGAAGGCCCGCTCCGCCTGGGAACAGGCAAACGTCAAGCCGCCCGCTTTCGACTGGGAGGAGATGCGCGCCCAGACGGAGAAGGCCCCCACCTGGGTCCACTTCGGCGCCGGCAATATCTTCCGGGGCTTTGTCGCCAAGCTCCAGCAGGACCTGCTGGAGCAGGGGCTGGTGAAGGGCGGCATCGTGGCCGCGGACACCTTCGACTATGACATCATCGACAAGATCTACACCCCCTTCGACTCCATGACCCTGATGGTGTCCCTGCTGCCCGACGGCTCCATGGAGCAGGAGGTCATCGCCTCCGTCGCCCGGGGGCTTCGGGCCGGCGCGGCCTATCCCAGGGACATGGAAGCGCTGAAGGCCATTTTCCGCAATCCCTCCCTCCAGATGGTGAGCTACACCATCACCGAGAAGGGCTACGCCCTCACCAACATCGCCGGGGAATTCTTCCCCTTCGTCCAGGCGGACTTCGAAAAGGGCCCGGAGGGCTGCTCCCACGCCATGAGCATGACCGCCGCCCTGCTGCTGGAGCGCTTCAACGCCGGCGGCGCCCCCCTGGCCGTGGTGAGCATGGACAACTGCTCCCACAACGGGGAAAAGCTGCGCTCCAGCGTCATGACCGTGGTGGAAAAATGGCTGGAAAAGGGCCACGTCACCCAGGCCTTCGCCGACTGGGTGGGCGACGAGTCCAAGGTCTCCTTCCCCTGGTCCATGATCGACAAGATCACCCCCCGCCCCGCCAAGGTGGTGGAGGACGCCCTCACCGCCGCCGGCATCGAGGACATGGCCCCTATCGTCACCTCCAAGAACACCTTCATCGCCCCCTTCGTCAACGCGGAGCGGCCCCAGTACCTGGTGGTGGAGGACCGCTTCCCCAACGGCAGGCCGCCGCTGGAAAAAGCGGGCGTATACATGACCGACCGGGATACGGTGAACAATACCGAGAAGATGAAGGTGACCACCTGCCTCAACCCGCTGCACACCGCCCTGGCGGTGTACGGCTGCCTGCTGGGCTATGAGTCCATCGCCGCCGAGATGAAGGACCCCCAGCTCAAGGCCCTGGTGGAGAAGATCGGCTATGCCGAGGGCATCCCCGTGGTGGTGGACCCCAAGATCCTCAGCCCCATGGACTTTATCCACGAGGTCATTGACCAGCGCCTGCCCAACCCCTTCATCCCCGACGCCCCCCAGCGCATCGCCACCGACACCAGCCAGAAGGTGCCCATCCGCTTTGGCGAGACCATCAAGAGCTATATCGCCCGGCCCGACCTGGAGGTCACGGAGCTGACCTATATTCCCCTGGCCATCGCCGGGTGGCTGCGCTACCTGCTGGCGGTGGACGACAAGGGCGATCCCATGGCGTGCAGCGCCGACCCCATGCTGGACACCCTGCAGAAGCAGCTTTCCGCCGTCAAGCCGGGGGATCCGGCCAGCGCGTCCGACGAAGTGCTGGCCCCCGTCCTGTCCAACAAAGCCCTGTTCGCCGTGGATCTGTGCGAGGCCGGCCTTGCGGGCAAGGTGACCGGGATGCTGCGGGAGATGCTGGCGGGCCCCGGCGCGGTGCGGGCCACGCTGGAAAAATATCTGGCAGAGTGAGCCGCGGGACGGGCCGCCCCGCGTATGCTTTCAAACAGGAGGCAGGCATATGCTGATTTTTGAGCGCAGGCCGCAGGAGACTGCCCGGGAATACGCGCTGCGTACCATTAAAGAGAACATCGTCCGCCTGGAGCTGCCGCCGGGAAGCCAGGTGGGGGAAAACGAGCTTGCCACCCAGCTGGGCCTGTCCCGGACGCCGGTGCGGGAGGCCCTGATGGAGCTGGCCAAGGTAAAGATCGTGGACATCCAGCCCCAGAAAAAGGGCGTCGTGGCCCCCATCGACATGAAGCTGGTCGAGGAGGCCCGGTTTACCCGCAGCGTGATGGAGTGCTCTGTGGTGGAGCTGGTATGCTCCATGGCCACGGAGGAGCAGCTGCTGGCGCTGGATGAAAACGTCAAGCTCCAGCAATTCTACCTGGAAAACCATATGCCCGACCGGCTTCAGGAGATGGACGACCGCTTTCATGCCAGCCTGTTCGCCATCGCGGAAAAGGCCCTTACCCACACCATGATGCAGAACATGGCCATCCACTTCGACCGGCTGCGGGAGATGTCGCTGTACAGCGTGAAGGAGCTGAAGATCGTCCAGGATCACGCCCAGATCGTGGAAGCCGTCCGCAAGGGGGATCCCGCGGAAGCGCGCAGGCTGATGGATTTCCATCTGCGCCGCACCCATGTGGATCTTGAGGCCATCAAGGCCGCCTACCCACAATATTTTTAAGCGGGCCGCCGGCATACCGGCTGTCCCGGCGCATAGGAGGTCATGCTTTGTTTACCAAACAGGATCAGCGGTGGGTCTACCACCAGGATGCCCTGCCCCAGAGCGGCGGCCCGGGCGTCACCCGCCGGGTGCTGGCCTACAACAGCCAGCTCATGTGTGTGGAGAATCAGTTCGAACAGGGGGCGGTGGGGGCGCTCCACAGCCACCCCCACACCCAGATCACCTACGTGGTCAGCGGACGGTTTTCCTTTACCATTGACGGGGAGACCCACGAGGTAGGCCCGGGGGACACACTGCTGAAAACCGACGGCGTGGTCCACGGCTGCACCTGCCTGGAGGCGGGGACCCTGCTGGACATTTTCAACCCCATGCGGGAGGACTTCCTGCCGGGGCAAAAGTAACTGGCAGATTTTTGAGCCATTGCGTCAGAGTGCGGCCCCCGCCAAACCGGCGGGGGCCGCTTTATTATCCCCTATTTGAAAATTAGAGATTGAAAAAAGCGTTGAAGTGTGCGAAAATAGGCGTACGAAACACTATTGCGGCAGAGGCAAAGCCAGGCCGCCGAAGAACCTCCGTGATATATATTGTCAGATAGGAGTGCTGAATATGAGAAGATATTTGCTTGTGGTCGCCCATCCGGACGACGAACTGCTCGGTGCCGGAGCAACCATGTGCAAAGCCGTGGAAAACGGGGATGAAGTGTATGTCTGCACACTTAGCCAGGACAGCGCCACCCGGGAGGACAACCTGGTCTCCCCCATGGTCTCCGGCTACCAGTCCATTGGCGTAAAGGACTACATGATCGGGAACTTCAAGTGCATCGGCTTCGGGAATGAAGACCACCAGGCCATGGTGGCGTTTATCGAAACCGCTATCCGGAAGTTCCGCCCCACTGATGTCATTACGCACCACCCGGCCGACGTAAACTATGACCACTACATGACCTCCGCTGTCTGCCAGGAAGCCGTCAGGCTCCCCCAGCGGCAAATTGGCTACGATGAGAAGATCAAACGGTTCAGCTTCATGGAGGTGCTGAGCTCCACCAGCTTCTACCTCAATCCCTCCTGGCGGCCGTTTATGCCGAACTTTTACGTCTCCGTCAGCGATTCCCACCTCCAGAAGAAAATCGCCGCCCTTTCCTTGTATCAGGCGGTACTCCGGCCCGCCCCCTTCCCCCGGTGTGAACGGACCATCAAGGCCCTGGCAGCCGTCCGGGGGAGTGAGAGCGGCTTCGAGTACGCCGAAGCCTTCCAGACTGTTTTCTGCATTGAGGAGTAACGGGCAAGCGGAGGCTGAAAATGTACTTACTCCCCTTGTTGATGAAGACGCCGGACGGTCTGTCTGCCCGGTGAGAAACAAATTGAAAAACTGCTTGCAATTTATAAGCCGTCAAGGTATACTGGAAATAAGTGCATTAGGGGGATTTTGTCACTATGCCCGCAGCAGTATGGCGCGGCACCATACTTACTATATAAAAATGGTGCCGATATTTTTTAGGGGCAAGGCGCGCACCGGGCCCCTTTTGCATCGCTTCCCCAGAAAACGGCATGGGATATCACTCCCTTGGCAGAGGCTCGTGAACGCACCTTTGCCGGTGTCCGCGAATTTGGATGTATGAGGGCGATTGGAATGGCAGGGAAGGTCAAGAAAAATCAACGGGCATGGCTGGTGCTTCTCATTGTGGCATGTCTGGGCGCGATCCTGATCGGCGGGATCTATTATGTCACGGCGCTGCGCGGCGGCCTGGCCGACCAGGCCGTCCAGAACGTCCTGACCGTGACCCTCCAGCAGCAGCAGGCCTTTGACAATTTCATTTCCCAGGATCAGGAGCGTCTGCACAGCTTTGCCGAGTTTTTTTCCCGCAACGAGCACGGGGGCGCGGAGGAGGTCTGCCGGCAGCTGACGATATTTGATGAGGTGGACGCGATCTATTCGGTGATCTGCCTGGATGAAGGCTGGTTCTGCAGCAACGCGTCCGATAAGATCCGTCAGCTGGACGAGGAAAACCTGGCGTTTTATAACTCTTTAAGCGGCAGCGGCGTCCGGGATACCTATATCGGGCTGTTCACCGGCGATCCAAAGTTCGGTTATTACGAAACCTTCAACTTCGCCAACGGGCATCGGGGCCTGATCCAGAAGAGCTATAACCGCACCAAAGTATCCGAGACCTTTTCCCTCTCCTTTTACAACGACCAGGGGTTTGCCTATGTCGTGAATGGGGATGGGGACATCCTGCTCCGATCGGCGGGCATGATCGGCGACCATTTATATGACAACATCCTCGATGTGCTCACCGGGACCCACGGCAAGCAGGAGGATGCGGACATCCTGACGGCGGCGCTGGCCACCGACCAGGTGGGCAGCCATGTGTTCACCGGGAATATGGGCTCTTTCGTCTATACTTACGTCCCCGTGGAGAATGTGGAAGAGTGGTTCCTGGTCTCCATCGTGCCCATGTCCGCCATTACGGAGGAGGCGGACGAGATCCTCCTGGACTCCCAGGTGGCGCTGCTGCTTTTGACCGCGATCCTGGCGGTGTGCGCCGTGTTCATGATGCTGATCTGGCGCACCAATAAGGACCTGGCGGAAAAGGACCGCGCCATTGAATACCGGGAGCGGCTTTTTGACATCCTGTCCACCCACCTGTCCAGCAACACGGACGACGTGTACATGATGGTGGACGCCCTGGACGGCAAGGCAGAATACGTCAGCCCCAATGTGGAGCGCGTACTGGGCATTTCGGAACAGAGCATCACGGCCTCCTTAAGCGCCCTCGGGACCCCCCTGCAATCCTCCGGCGATCCGGTGGATTACCAGACACTGCGGGAAATGACGCCGGGCGAGGCGCTGGAGAGCATCCAGACCGAGCGGGTCAACCCCAAAACCGGGGAGCACAAATGGTTCCAGGAGCGCCTGTACTGCACTCTGATGCAGGACCGGCGCAAGATCATCGTCTACATCTCCGACCGCACGGAGGACCTGCAGACCCGCAACACCCTGACCGAAGCGCTGCAAATGGCCCAGGTGGCCAACGAGGCGAAAAGCTCCTTCCTGAGCAGCGTCAGCCACGACATCCGCACCCCCATGAACGCCATCATCGGGTTTGTCTCCCTGCTCAAGGCGGACGCGGGCGACCCGGAGCTGGTACTGGAGTACACCCAGCGGATCGACGCCGCCAGCCAGCACCTGCTGGGGCTGATCAACGACGTGCTGGACATGAATAAAATCGAGAGCGGGAACACCACGCTGAACATCGCCAACGTTGACCTGGCCGATATCATCGATGAGATCAACACCATCATCCGCCCCCAGGCCAAGGCGAAGGACCAGACGTTTGACATCACCGTCTCCTCGCTGGTTTACGAACACCTCATGGGGGATAAGCTGCGTCTCAACCAGATCCTGATCAACCTGCTGTCCAACGCGGTGAAATACACCCAGGAGGGCGGCCGGATCGAGTTCCGGATCGAGGAGCTCCCCCAGGTCGTGAAGGACTACAGCCGGGTCCGCTTCATCGTCAGCGACAACGGCCTGGGCATGAGCGAGGAATACCTGAAGGTCATCTTCGACCCCTTTACCCGGGAGGACAGCGCGTCCACCCGCCAGATCCAGGGCACCGGCCTGGGCATGGCCATCACCAAGAGTCTGGTGGATCTCATGGGCGGAACCATCCGGGTGGACAGCGCGCTGGACAAGGGGAGCACCTTCACGGTGGAGCTGGAGCTGCGCATCCAGGAGCGGGAGGACGTGGATCCCAAGTTCTGGGCGGAGCACCACGTGGGCAGGATGATCGTGGCCGACGACGACGAGGACGCCTGCCGGAACGTGGTCCGGGCCATGAGGGATACCGGGGTCATGACGGATTACTCCACCGATGGGGCCACGGCCATCCAAATGATGCGGGAGGCCCGGGAGGCGGGACGGCCCTACGACCTGATCCTGCTGGACTGGAAGATGCCGAACCTGGACGGGTTGGAGACCGCCCGGCTTATCCGGAAGAATTACCCCGAAAAGATCCCCATCCTGCTGGTCACCGCCTACGATTGGGGGGACATCGAGCAGGAGGCCATCGAGATCGGCGTGAGCCACTTCATGCCGAAGCCCTTCTTTATGAGCACCTTCAAAGACGCCATCCGGCGGGTCATGGGCCGGACGGCCCAGCAGGTCGTTGAAAAGACCAGCATCGTGAAGGGGAAACAGATCCTGGTGGTGGATGATATCGAGGTCAACCAGATCATCCTGGTCAAGATCCTCACCAGCCTGGGGGCCGCCTGCGACGTAGCGGGGAACGGACAGCTGGCGGCGGAGAAATTCGAAAGCGCCCCGCCGGGGACCTATGATCTGATCCTGATGGACGTGCAGATGCCGGTGATGGACGGCTATGAGGCCACCCGGACCATCCGGGCCGGCAGCCACCCCGAGGCGCGGACCATCCCCATCATCGCCATGACCGCCAACGCTTTCGTGGACGATGTGCGGGACGCCATCAGCTCCGGGATGGACGCCCACGTGGCCAAGCCGGTGCAGGTCGACAAGCTGGAAGCCGCCATCCGGCAGGTTCTTCAGAGCCGGAAGGAAAAGGAACTGACAGCCGGACAAGAAAGGAGTTAAAAGGCATGAACTTATTGGAAGCTCTGAACGATTTGGGCGTTGATGTGAGCGACGGTCTGGATCGGGTGATGGGGGATACTTCCCTGTACGAAATGATGCTGGGGATGTTCGTGGACGCCGTGCGGGACAACCCGATCGCCCCGGAGGATTTTGACGGGAACGACCTCGACGACCTCATCAAGCGGATCCATACCCTCAAGGGCGTCACGGGGAACCTGAGCCTCACGCCGCTGTTCAAGGGGTATAACCAGGCGCTGGTCCTGCTGCGGGAGGGGAGCGCCGCCCCCGCCAAGGCGGAATTTGAGCGGATACTGCCGACCCAGGCGAAGGTCATCGACTGCATCAAGCAGCACCAGGGCGCGTAAAAGCGCGCGCGGGCGGAAGGTTATGAGGTGAGATTATGGCCCAGGAACGAAAGCACCTGTTGATCGTGGACGATGTGGAAATCGACCGGATCATCTTAAAAAGCATCCTTTGCCGGGACTTCAACGTCGCGGAGGCCAGCAGCGGCAATATGGCGTTTGAGTACCTCACCACCAAAAGCGACCAGCTGGACGCCATCCTGCTGGATATCGCCATGCCCCATATCGACGGGTTCGATGTGTTGAAGTTCATGGAGGACAAGGGCCTGTCTCATATCCCCGTGTTCCTTGTCACAGCGGAGCCCACCAGGGACAACGTAGAACGGGCGATGCAGTACCACGTCGCGGAATTTATCGGCAAACCCTTTGACCGGGAGGACGTCCTGCGCAGGCTGCGCTCACGCCTTGGCATAACTCCGGCTTACGACCTCAAAAACGAGGACCTGAAGGCCACCTGGGATTATGTATCCGAATTGGAGGCCCTCTACAAGCGATACCTGTCCAATTTCGGCAAAGACGATACCCACTACGCCATCATGGTGGACCTGATGCGCATCCTGCTGACATATTACAACAAATATCTGCGGGACGACAAGCTCACCCCGGACGGCATCGAGCTGGTCAGCAAGGCCGCCTATTTCTGCGACATCGGGGAGATGCTCATACCGGACAAACGGCTTCAGATCATGTCGGGCAGCACTACCCCCCAGGAGCTGGTCCAGTCCCACACCCAGCTGGGCTCCGCCCTGATCCGGCTGAACCGCTCCAAAAGCTGCGAGTATTTCGTGGAGGTCTGCTCCAGTATGTGCCTGCACCACCATGAGCGGTTCGACGGCCAGGGCTACCCGGACGGGCTTGCGGGCGACAATATTTCCATGTTCAATCAAATGTGCCGGCTGGTAGACGAATTTGAGCAGATGCGCTCTAAATTTTACGGTGATAAGGCCAGGCCGGTGAAGTTTGTGGTGAAGCGGCTGGTCAATGACGACGCGGGCATGGTCAGCCCGAAAGTCGCCGCTCTGCTGGAGGATTGCGAGCCGCAGATCTACGATTATTTCACGAAGAAAAACATCTGATGGTGTACAGCGCCGTGTGCAGGGGAAAGGATGTTATCCCAATGGAAAATAACAAACAATATCCCACCAGTCATAACGAGTCCGGCACGATCCTCATCGTGGACGACGACCCTATCAACCGGAAGGTCCTGGGGAAACTGTTCTCCGAGTACTACGCCATCGAGGAGGCGGAGAACGGGCGCGAGGGGCTGTCCCGGATCCTGGATCCGGCCAACCAGTTCTGCGCCATCCTGCTGGACGTGATGATGCCGGGGATAAACGGGATCGAGGTTTTGATGCAGCTCAAGAACCAGAACCTGACGGAGAAGATCCCCGTGTTCCTCATCACCTCGGAGACCGGCCTGAGCGTCGTGCAGGGCGCCTATGAGCTGGGGGTCATGGACGTGATCCGCAAGCCGGTGGTGCCCTATGTGGTGCTCCGGCGTGTGCGCTCCGTCATCGAGCTGTTCGAGGCGCGCAAGCACCTGAGCCGCGTGGTGGAGAGCCAGAACATCGAGCTTCTGGAGCAGCAGGAGAAGATCATCCGCCTTAACCAAGGCATGATCGAGGCGCTGGCCACCGCCATCGAGTTCCGCAACGAGGAGTCCGGCGGCCACGTCCAGCGCATCAGCACCATCACCCGGGTGATCCTGGAGAACACCACCTTCGGGGCGGAGCTGAGCGAGGAGGAGATCGACAACATCGCACTGGCCTCCATCATGCACGACGTGGGCAAGATCACCATCCCGGACGCCGTGCTGTGCAAGCCCGGAAAGCTGACGGATGAGGAATTTGAGATCATGAAGAGCCACACCACAAAGGGTGTGGACATCCTGGAGCGCATCCCGCAGCTGCGGGACAGCGGGATCTATGACTACGCCCGCGACATTGCCCGGCACCATCATGAGCGCTGGGACGGCAAGGGTTATCCTGACGGGCTGGCAGGGGACGAGATCTCCCCTTGGGCCCAGGTGGTCTCTTTGGCCGACGTGTATGACGCGCTGAGCTGCGACCGGGTCTACAAGCCCGCCTTCCCCCGGGCGAAGGTGATCGAGATGATCCTGACGGGCCAGTGCGGTCAGTTCAACCCGGACCTGCTGGAAAGCTTTTTTGACGTAGAGGAACAGCTTTTCCAGCTGTACAAAAAACAGGAAGCGTTAGCCACTTAACGGGAACGCTTTTGCGTGACAGAGCAGCGTTTAAAACCCAGTTGTGATAGGTGGCGTCCGATATGTACCATTGCCATATTCAAATTTATCTGGTCAACGTCCAGCGGGGCATTTGTGAGCTTCTCAAAGCAATGCCGCCGCTGGCGCATTTCACCCACGATTTCCTGGAGAGCGAGCGGCCGGAGAAGGCGCTTTTGGCACAGGCCGATGTGATCCTGGCCGGCTTGCAGGGCACAGACGCGGGGGAACTGCCGCGCCTGCTGTCCGAAGGGAAAAAGGCGGGCGCGGAGCTCATTTTGCTCGCCGGACGGGAGCAGGTCCGCGCGGCGCTGGACGCCGCGCCGGAGGCCCGGGATATCTGGCCGCTGCCCATGGAAGAGGAGGAACTCCGTTTCCGCTTCCTGCGGTGGCAACAGGGCTGCCGGCTGGGCCGCGACCACTGGCAGGCCAACCAGTTTTTGAATGCCGTCATAGACAGTTCCCCCAACCTTATCTGGTTTAAGGATAAGGACGGCATCCATGAAAAGGTGAACGACAGCTTCTGCAGGACGGTCAACAAATCCAAGGAACAGGTGCAGGGCCGCAGGCATGGCTATATCTGGGACGTGGAGGAGGAGGGCTCGGTCTGTGTCGAGTCGGAGTTCGAGGTGATGGACCGGCGGGAGACCTGCGTTTTCCATGAAACCATCCAAACCGGCGACGGCGAGCGGCTGCTGACCACCTATAAGTCCCCGCTGTACGACCTGGACGGGAGCGTTATGGGCACGGTGGGCGTAGCCGTCGATGTGACCCGTGAGCGGGCGTATGAGCGGGAGCTCCTGGAGAAGAACCGGGCGCTGGAGATGCTGTTCTCCACCACGGACTGCGGCGTGATGTGCCATTCCCTGGACGGGACACAGATCATCAGCATCAACCACGCGGCCCTGGCGCTGCTGGGCTACAGCTCCCTGGAGGAGCTGGTGGATGACGGGTTCAAGCTGGTGGCGCAGTCTGTGCTGGATGAGGACAAGCCAAAGCTTCGGGAATGCATCGCCTCCCTGAAAAAAGAGGGGGACAGCCTCAGTACGGAATACCGGGTGCGGCACAAGGATGGGGTAATACGGAACATCCTGGGGAACATCAAGCTGGTAGAGCGGAATGGGGAGCTGTTTTGCCAGCGGTTCCTGCTGGACATCACCGACCAGAAGCAGGAGGAAGAAGAGCGCTGGGCGGAAAAGGACCGGGAGCTGCGGTATCAGGAGCAGCTGTTCGATATTTTTTCCACCTTCTTGTCGGACAACGTCGACGATATCTACATGATGATGGACGGGACGGGGCACAACGTGGAGTTTGTCAGCCCTAATATCGAGCGCGTCCTGGGCGTTTCCGTCAAGGCCCTTTTGAACGACGCGTGGGCGATCGGCCACGCCGAATACATCACCGGGTATGAGGTGGGCAGTGAGGGCCTGTCGGCCCTGGAACCGGGGATGGCCCTGGAGCCTATGGAGACCAAGCGCGTCCATCAAAAAACCGGGGAAGAAAAATGGTTCCATGAGAGCGTATACTGCGTATCGGTGCAGGGGGCCAAAAAGATCATCGTATATATCTCGGACCGGACCCAGGAGCGGACGACCCAAAACGCTTTGAGCGAGGCGCTGAAGATGGCCCAGGCCGCCAACAAGGCCAAGAGCGCCTTCCTCAGCAACGTCAGCCACGATATCCGCACCCCCATGAACGCCATCATGGGCTTCATCACCCTGCTGCGGGAGGAGGCGGATGACCCGAAGTGCGTGCGGGAGTACACCAAAAAACTCTCCGCCGCAAGCCAGCATCTGCTGGGCCTGATCAGCGATGTGCTGGACATGACCAAGCTCGAGAGCGGCAGCGCGGTGCTCAATATCTCTGATCTGAACATTGCGGAAATCATTGAAGAACTCAATGTCATCATCCGGCCCCAGGCCCGGGCAAAGGGACAGACCTTTGATATCGTTACCGCCTCCCTCACCCGTGAGCATCTGCTGGGCGACAGGATGAGGATCAACCAAATCCTCATCAATATCCTGTCCAACGCGGTAAAGTACACCCAGGACGGCGGAAAGATCCGTCTGAGCGTGGAGGAGCTGCCCCAGGTAGATCCAAGCTACAGCCGGCTGCGTTTTACCATCAGCGACAACGGCCAGGGGATGAGCAAAGAATACCAGCAGATCCTCTTTGAGCCCTTTACCCGGGAGCAGAGCACGGCCTGGAACCAGCTCCAGAGCACCGGCCTGGGCATGGCCATCACCAAAAGCCTGGTGGACATCATGAACGGCACCATCAAGGTGGACAGCACGCTGGGCGAGGGAAGTACGTTCGTAGTGGAGCTGGAGCTGCGCGTGCAGGCGCAGGAGGACGACCCGGAATTTTGGAAGCAGTGCGGCATCGGACGCATGCTGATCACGGACGACGACGAGGATATCTGCCGCGAGGTAGTGAAAAAAATGTCCGGGACGGGGGTCCTCACAGAGTACGCCACCAACGGCGCCCAGACCATTGAGCTGCTCCAGAACGCCCGGGAGGCGGGGCGGCCCTATGACCTGATCCTGCTGGACTGGAAAATGCCCGACCTGGACGGGCTGGCCACTGCCCGGTTGATTCGGCGCAACGACCCAGACGCCATCCCCATCCTGCTGTTTACGGCCTACGACTGGTCGGACGTTGAGTCGGCGGCAGCGGAGGTCGGGGTCAACCAGTTCCTGTCCAAACCGTTTTTCCTCAGCAATTTCAAGGAAGTCATCCAGCGGATGAAGGACTTGGAGCGGCAAAAGGCCTCCGCCAACAAGTGGGACGGCATCGTGGATGGGAAGCGCGTCCTGGTGGTGGACGACATCGACGTCAACCGGATGATCCTGACAAAGATTCTGGGCACCATGGGGGCGGTATGCGACACGGCGGTGGACGGGCAGGAGGCGTTGGAAAAATTCCAGCGCTCCGATCCCGGCGAGTATGACCTGATCATAATGGACATCCAGATGCCTCGGCTGGATGGGCACCAGGCCGCCCGCGCCATCCGGGCCAGCGCCCACCCATCGGCCCAGACGATCCCTATCATCGCCATGACGGCCAACGCCTATGTGGACGATATCCGGGACGCCTTGGACGCGGGGATGGACGCGCATCTTCCAAAGCCCATCGTGCTGGATCAGCTGAAGCGCACCATCCAGGAAGTGATGGAACGCAGGGGCGTCCGCTGACTTTAGGCCCTTTCGGACGGCAGTAACCGCGATAAACGCAAAAGAAGCACCCCACAGTATGTGGGGTGCTTCTTTTGTGCTTTTGATGGGCATTCTCGGACAAAAAGCGGGCATACCGTAATATTTCGCGGCGATAGAGGACATTCCGATATCCTCAGGCCCGTATCTCAGCAAAAAATAGTCCAATCTGGATTTCACCCACTTGGTCAAAATAGTTCCACTCTAAGCCGCCCGGGCCCGACAAGCGCCCAAAAATATGGAACGATCCAGCACTATATAAGTCACGGCAGCACGGCGGCTTCCCAGCTCAAAACCGTTTCCCGAAGCCCGTCCAGATCCAGCACGCCGTAGGCGAAGCCCTTCTTCACCAGCTCGTCCGGGAGGAATTCGTCGTACTTGTCGAACAGGGGCAGCTCCTTGGCGTAGACCAGCTCCAGCGGGTCGATGGGCTTGCGGATCTCCTCGGATACCACCTGGAAAAACGTCCGCTCGTCCGCCTTCATGGTGAACTGCATATAGTAGGGCCGGGCGGAGTCGAAATTCCGCATCCCCAGGCGGTCAGCGCATTTGACCTTCAAAAACCGCTCCAGGGCGAGAAAGGCGTAGGTCCCCACCCAGGGCAGCAGGCACCACATATTGCCCCCCAGGTTGAGCAGGGGCTTTTCGACGGTGCCGGAGCGGCTGGCCGTGAACCGGGCGTTTTCCAGGCGGGCCACCGCGTTTTTCATCAGGTAGGGGTACTGCTTTTCCTCCCGCAAAACCTGCCGCATCTTTTGCAGGATTTTCGTATGCAGGTCCCCGGGGCACAGCCCGAAATAGGCCGGGATGCTGCCCTTTACCTGCTCGCAGTACACCAGATGGCGCTTGCGGTCGATGTCCAGCACCACCCAGACGTGGCCCGCGATGGCCAGCTTCTCCCCCACCGGGGGCGGCAGCACCACCGTGCCCAGCTCCTGGGCCTCGCTGCGGACGGTGTACTCCTCGTTCTCCTGGAACACGCCGTAGAACTTGTAGGAGTTTACCACCCGCTCCCCGGCCAGGCCCACGATCAGGCCGCCCTGCTCGGTACGCTGGATGTGGTCGGTTTGGATGAGGTGGCGCAGCAGCGCCTTGTAGTCCTCCTGAGAGATGCGGTGGAAATAGCGCAGCCGCAGCACCTGGTCCGCCAGGGCGCGGGGGGACAGCTCCCCGCAGGAGGCCAGGGTGGACATGGTCTGGTGGTACAGCAGGCTGTAGGGCAGGCGGTCCAGCCGGGGGGGCTCCACCCAGCGCTCCTCCAAATAGAGCTGCACCAGCGCGATGCCCTGGATCAACGTCCAGGGGATAGTGGCGGGCAGCATGGCCCGGGCCTCCGGCTCGTCCTCCCGCATGACGAACCACATCTCCGGCGGCAGCTCCCGCCGCCCGGTGCGGCCCATGCGCTGGAGGAAGGAGGACACCGTCCAGGGCGCGTCGATCTGGAACGCCCGCTCCAGCCGCCCGATGTCGATGCCCAGCTCCAAGGTGGCGGTGGTAACGGTGGACATCCGCTGGGACTCGTCCTTCATCACCTCCTCCGCCGTCTCCCGGTAGGAGGCGGACAGGTTGCCGTGGTGAATGAGGAAGCGGTCCGGCTCATGGGCCCGCTCGCAGTACTGCCGCAGGGTGGTGGTGACCGTCTCGCACTCCTCCCGGGAGTTGACGAACACCAGGCACTTCTTGCCCCGGGTGTGCTCGAAAATATAGCCCAGGCCGGGGTCGGCGTTGTCGGGGGCCTGGTCGGTTTTTTCGTCCAGCACCGGCAGGGCGTCGATGTCCGTCCGTCCCTCCCCGGCCTGTACGTCCTTCACATAGAAGTGCTCCATGCTTAGCCGCCATTTGGCCCCCTTGGCCTCGATTTTGGGGATGATGGTGCCCCGCCCGGTATCCAGGGCCAGGAACTCCCCTGTCTTTTCCGGCTCGCCCATGGTGGCGGACAGGCCGATGCGCCGGGGGGTGACCCCCGCCAGCCGGGACAGCCGCTCGATGAGGCACAGGGTCTGCCCGCCCCGGTCCCCACGCAGGAGGGAGTGGACCTCGTCGATGACCACAAACCGCAGGTCGCCGAACAGGTGGGGGATGGCCGCGTGCTTGTGGAGCAGCATGGCTTCCAGCGATTCCGGGGTGATCTGGAGGATGCCGGAGGGGTGCTTCATCAGCCTGTCCTTGTGGCTTTGGGCCACGTCGCCGTGCCAGTGCCAGACGTGGATATCCGCCTCTTCGCACAGGTCATTGAGCCGGGAAAACTGGTCGTTGATAAGGGCCTTCAGCGGGCCGATGTAGAGACAGCCCACCGAGGACGGCGGGTTTTCGGAAAACAGGGTGATGATGGGGAAGAACGCCGCCTCCGTCTTGCCGGAGGCGGTGGAGGCCGTCAGCAGTACGTGCTCGTCCGTATTGAAAATGGCCTGGGCGGCGGCCACCTGGATGGCACGCAGGCTTTCCCAGCCGTTGCGGTAGATGTACTCCTGCACGAAGGGGGCGTAGCGGTCAAAGATGCTCATGGGGCGCCTCCTTAACATAATCTTTCGATAAGTTGATATTTACCGCTCTGTCTGCTCTGTCATAATTCCCCAGCGAATCCCAAATTTATCAACAAAAACGACTCGGCAGGAACTATACGGCGTCGCTCCTATTTCATATATTGTCTTGCTTCCTTCCTTCATGATTTCATATGCCCGTTGGACTTCCTCTTTCGTATCGAGCATAACGGTAAGGAAGTTAGAATAACACGTTTGAAATTCAATATCCACATGGTCGCTCATAATAATTCTTTGGCCGGCCAACACAAGCTCCGAATGATATATATACCCTTTTTGATTTTCTTTGAGCAATGGATTATATTCGGGGTCATCTGCTTCCCCATATGTGATGAGACAGCTGATTTTTCCATGAAATGCCTTTTCATACAGATGAATTGCTTCCCGGCAATTTCCTCCAAAATTTAGCGTAGGCACAATTTGCACTTTTGATCCTCCTTTCCGCCAATTAAAATTTTTCCCTCTGTGCTACTCACAGCTCAAATTCCGCGAACTGCTCCTGGGTGGACGCCTCCTGCACCGCGTTTTGGGCGTAGGTAAAGTCCTCGCTGCCCAGCAGCTCCCGCACCTTCACGTCCGGGTTTTGGTACACGATGTCCAGCACCTCAATAAAGTCCCGGATGACCTCCCGGGGGGTGATGTGGGCGTCCGCGCCGATGCGGCCAAACTCGATCTCGATGAAGTCCGCCATGTCCTGCTGGGTGACGATCTGGGGGTACTCGTACAGCCCCGCGTGGATGTCCGCCAGCTTTTCCACCAGGATCAGCATCTCCTCCGGGGTGAGGGGCTGGAGCCGGATCACCGGGGACAGCAGGTCCTTGTGCGTCCCGGAAAAGCGCCCCTCCGCCAGCCGGGAGCGCAGGGCCTCATAGCTGTAGACCCCCCGGCGGGGGTCCTCCATGCACTGGGGCGTGCCGCACAGAATAATACCCAGGTGCTGGGCCTTGCCTTGCATGGTGTCATTGTACATGGTGAGGATTTTTTCGTAGTTATACTGCCGGGTGATGGCGTTGGGGATCTTGTAGATGTTCACCAGCTCGTCAATGAGGATGAGCATACCGGCGTAATTCGCCTGCTTTAAGAAACAGGCGAAGAGCTTGAGATATTCGTACCAGTCGTCGTCGGTGATGACGATATTGACCCCCAGCTCCTGCCGGGCCTCGGTCTTGGTGGCGTATTCCCCCCGGAACCATTTCAGCACCTTGGCCTTCGTCTCGTCGTCCCCGGAGAGGTGGGCCCGGTAGTAAAGGGTGAGCAGACGGGCGAAGTCAAAGCCGTGGACCATCTCGCTTAGCGAGCCGATGACGGCGGAAATCTCTTTCTCCACCAGCGGGGCCAGCCCCGGGTCGGTGATACCCAGGCCGGAGGAGGCCACGACCTCCTGCTGCACGCCGCTGATCCAGCGGTCCAGGATCAGGGACAGCGCGCCGCCCTCGGGCTTTGTCTTGGTGGACATGTTGCGGATGAGCTCCTTGTAGGTGGCCAGCCCCTGGCCCCGGGTGCCCTGGAGCCGGCGCTCCGGGGAGAGGTCGGCGTCCACCACCACGAAATCCTTGGCCATCACGTAATTTCGGATGGTCTGGAGCAAAAAGCTCTTGCCGCTGCCGTACTTGCCCACGATGAAGCGGAAGGACGCGCCGCCGTCGGCGATGATGTCCACATCGTGGAGCAGGGCGTCGATCTCGGCCTTCCGGCCCACGGTGACATAGGGCAGGCCAACCCGGGGCACAACGCCGCCCTTCAGGGAGTTCATCAATGTCTGGGCGATCCGTCTGGGTATTTTCATGGGTACACCATCTCTTTCAAATCATCGATATAGTCCTCAATCAGCCGGGGCGTATCGTCCAGGACGCAGTCCAGGAAAGTGTCGTACAGCTTTTCGTTGACGCCGTCCACCAGGACGGACAGCAGATGCCCCTCCGCCTGCACCCAGCCGGTGTCCCCGCCGTACAGCAGGCATTGCAGCAGGCGGTATTCCGGGGGGCTCAGGGGGGTGTCGCCCTCCTGGCCGGCAGACGGCGCGGCCGGGGCGGGCGCCTCCTGGGGCGGGGCCAGCAGGGAAAACTGCTCCGGCTCCTGTTCCTGGGGGGTGGGCTCTTCCGGAACGTCCATCTCCTCGTCCACAATCAGCTTTTCCCGGGTAATGGCGGCGTCCTGGCGGATTTTGGTGAGCTGTCCGTAGTCGATGGTAACCTTCTTCTCTTCGGCGGCCTTTTTCTCCGCCAAAAGCCCCAGGACTTCCTCCTGGATGAGCCGCAGGGTCCACTTGGTGTCCACCTCTGCCTTGACCGGGTGGCGGTAGCCCCATTCCTGGCGCATGACGGAATCAACGGTTTTCAGCAGTCCGTCCAGCTTGGCGCTGGGGCTTTGGGAGCCGGCGCGCTTCCAGACGGACCAGAGGCCGTTTTCGCAGGAGTAGATATACTGCTCGTCCACCACGTACTCGTAATTTTTTCGTTTCAGCGGGTTGCAAAAGACGGCGGATTCAAACGGGCGGGCCGGGCACCGGCCGAGGCCGCCAAAATACTGCTCCACCATGGTCTTTTTGCACCGGGCGGCATAGTGGGCCGACGCCCGCCGCAGTACCCGGACGATCACCGTGTCCATGTCCTGCCGGTACGCCGCGTAGAACTTGGAGCGCCCCAGCCATTTGGAGACCTGCCGTACCGCGCCCACCACCGTGGCCTCGTCCCGCTCCTGGACGTGTTCCAGCACGGCGGCGCTCCGGCCGAGGACCACCTGGGAGTCGCCGGCCAAAAGCGCCCGGTCCAGCCCGTAATAGACCACGTAATCCGTGAGCCATTGGCCCAGGTACGAAAGGATGCCGCGGTCGATCGGGCCGTAGGCGTCCCGGAACTCAACCAGCCGGCGGTATCCGTCCATGGGGTCTACCACGCCGATCTGGTTGATGAGCTCGTAAATATAGAGGAACGCGAAGGACAGCGAGGTCTCGCGGACGTCCCCGTGGCGCAGCTTTGTCCGCCAGGAGAAGTAGCCGCGCAGCTGCCGGTCCGTCAGGGACTGGTAGGTGGGATAGTAGCAGGTGACGCTGCCGCGGTAGTCGTAATCGTCCTCGTAGCCTGCCAACAGCTTCCCCTGCTTCATAAAGACAACTTCCCGGGACTGCCATCTCTGATGGGCCCCGTTTTCCAGGGAACGGGCGGCACGGATGACCGAGGGGACGCGCTCGGCAGCTTGGGCGGCCCTTGGCCGGATCGCCTCCTCCCGGAACACGGTGCCGCGGAGCCATTCCGCGGCGGCTTTCCTCGGGTCCATATCCGTTCCACCCCCTCTTTCGTTCAAATGTTCGGTATCATTATAGAGCATTGGGAACCGGCAGTCAAGGGAACAAAACGGGAAAGCATCGAGGTCAGGGCCCCAGGGGCGCCCTGACCTCGATGCTTTTTTCTCTACTGTATCGCGTGCCCTTTCATCGGTCAAACCTTGTAATAAGACGGCTTTTCCGCTTCCCGGACGAAGCTTGTGCGGGTCCGGTTGGCATATTGCGGGGCGGGGATGTTGGAGGCGTCAATGCACTTCAGCATCCACGCCATATTTTTGCCCAGAACGCCCAAGACCTCAAGGCCCTCTTTATCCTCCTGCTGCTCCTCAGGGACAAACCCGTGGAGCATGGGCCAGTAGCTGGAGGAGACGATGTGCATCATGGTGTTGGTGAAATACAGGTTCAGCCGGTTGAGCGTGGCGGTGGCCCCCGCCCGGCGCAGGGTAGTGACCGAGGCGCCCAGTTTGTGGTGGAGCTTTTCGTTGATGGGGTAAAAGGCCCGGTCCAGGAAGGCGGTGAAGGCGCCGTTCGGCCCGCCAAAGTAGCAGGGCGCGCCCAAGATGACCCCGTCGGCGGCCAAAAGCTTTTCACTGCACTCGCTCACCCGGTCTTTGATCACGCAGGGGCTTCCCGGGTGGGTTTTGCAGTACATACATCCGGTACAGCCCTGAACAGGGCCGGAACCGATGTGAAAGATCTCCGTTTCGATCCCCTCTTCGATCAGCGCGTCTTCCACGATACGCAGCGCGTGAAAGGTGCTGCCGTTTTTATGGGGGCTGCCGTTGATGAGCAAAACTTTCATGTTGACCCGCTCCTATTATTGAATGCTGTCGATCTCTTCCTGGGTGGTCACAGTCCAGGTGGACTGGAAGAATTTCTCGCGCACCGACACCGACTTCTCCTGGAACTCCTTCAGGTCAAAGTCGCTGAAGGTGACGCCGGCGGCCTTCATGTCGGAGATCATCTGCGCCTCGCTGGCCTTGTTCAGCTCGGTGCCGTAGTCCGCGGCCTCCGCGACGGCCTCGTCCACCATGGTCTTGTAAGCGTCGGGAAGCCCCTGGTAGAGATCCTCCCGCATGCTCCACAAGAGGGTGGTGTAGAAATGGTTGGTGTTGGCCACATACTTGGCCACCTCGTAGAACTTGAAGGTGTTCATCTGCTCCACAGTGGCGGTGGTGGAATTGACGGCGCCGGTCTGGAGCGCGGTAAAGACCTCGGACATCGCCATGGGGGCGGTGGTGGCCCCGGCGGCGGCGAAGGACTCCAGATAGGGCGCGGAGGAAGGCATACGGATCGTCAGGCTGGGGAAGTCGGCCACAGACTGGACGGGGATGGTGGAAATCACACAGCGGTAACCGATCTCAATGATGTCCATCTGCCGGATGTTCGCTTTTTTCAGCTCCGCGCGGGCGCCGTCGCCGATCTCGCTCTCCAGCACGGCGATATAGTGGTCCTTATCCCTGTAGAGGAAGGGGGCGTCAAAGAAGGAGTAAGCGGGCGCGTATGTGGGGATGAGCACGATGCCGGTGACGGCCATATCCACATCGCCGATCTCCATCAGCTCACCCAGGTCCCCGTCGCTCCCCAGAGCGCCGTCCGTATATAGCTCTACCTTAAATTTCCCGCCGGATTTTTCCGCCATGATCTCCTTGAACCGCTCCATGGCTTTGGCCACACTGCTGCCCTGGGCATAGGTGGTGGCGAACTTGATCGTGAACTCTTCCAGGTCCGCGGCGGGGTCGACGGCCGGGGCGGAACCATCCGCCGAAGGCTGAGAAGACGGCTCCTGGCTGGGCTTGGCGGCGCTTTGGCAGGCGGCAAGAGAGAACAGGAGCAGCAGGGCCAGGACCAGGGCTGTGATTTTTTTCGTTTTCATCTTCATTTTCTCCTTTTCTTTTCAATTTCCTGCGACATGGCGTTAACTCAGCAGGCGCGCCAGGCTGGGCAGCCATGTGACAAGCGGCGGGAAGATCAGAATGATGACATCTACGATAAGCAGGGGCAGAATAAAGGGCAGGCACGACTTGATGATATAGGCCATCGGCCGCTTGGTGTGGCGCTGCATGATGAACAGCACCATGCCGAACGGGGGAGTCATCACGCCGATCATCAGGGTCAGGACCATGATGATGCCAAAGTGGAGCGGATCGATGGAGGACTGCTCCAGGATGGGGAGCAGCGTACTGCCCAGGACCATGATCGCGGCGTTGCAATCCATAAAGCAGCCCACGATCAGCAGGAACACGATCAGGATCAGGCCCACGATGACCGGGTCCCTGGAGATCGTCCCGATCATGGCGGCAATGTTGGTGGCGATGTTGGCCCGGGTGATCAGGTAGCCATACACCGTGGCCATGCCGGCGACCAGAAGGATGGCGCCGGAATCCTCCACGGTCTCTTTCATGATCCCCTTAAAAGAATCCCAGGTCAGCTCCCCCATACACACCGTGAGGATGGTGGAGTAAACCGCCGCCGCGGCCGCGGCCTCGGTAGGGGTGAAGACGCCGGACATGATCCCGCCCAGAATGATGACCGGGGTCAGCAGGGAGAAAAAGGACCGGCGCAGTTCTTTCCAGGCGAGCCTTATGGAGAACCGCCCCGTCTTTTGCATACCGTGGCGGCGGGCATAGATCTCCACATAGAGCATCATGGCCAGGACCATCAAGACGCCGGGTATGATCCCGCCGATGAGGAGCCCGCCAATGGACGCGCCTGTTATCATTCCATAGAGGACCAGGGGAAGGCTGGGCGGGATGATGGGCCCCAGGGTGGAAGACGCCGCGGTGATGCCGATGGAAAAGTCGTCCGGGTATCCGCCCTCCTTCATGGCGGCCAATTCGATGGAGCCGAGCCCGGCCGCGTCAGAGGCGGCAGTGCCGGACATCCCCGCGAATATGGCGCTGGACACCACGTTTACATGGCCCAATCCGCCGCGAAACCCGCCCACCAAAGAACTGGCGAAGCTGAAGATGCGGTTGGAGATGCTGCCTACGTTCATCACCTTCCCCACATAGAGGAACAGGGGTACGGAAAGCAGCAGGAAGTTGTCCAGGCCCGCGCTGAGCCGCTGTACCAGAAATGTGGCGGAAAAGTCAGAACCGCGCTCAATAAAAGAAAGAAGGATGGAGGTCCCGCCAATGCCGAAGCCCACAGGGATCGCCAGGACCAGGAACGCGATCAGCAAGAGCAAATATATGGCAGTCACAGCGCTTTCCCCTCCTCCCCGGCGGCGCTATCGCGCCCAAACAGCGAACGGAACACACGAAAAACGGTAAACAGGGCGGACAGGCCGAAGCTGATCAGGGGCGCGGCATATTTCCAGCCCATGCTGATGGGCAACGTGGCGTAGCTCTTCGCCATGGAAACTTTCAGCATGGAGAAGGAGCCAAGCAAAAAGACGATCTGCACGGACAGGCACACCAAATCGATCCCTATCTCAAAGATTTTCCGCCAGATGCCGGTGGTTTTGACAAGTATCGTGTCAATGGCCAGGTGGGAGCTGTTGTTGGTGGCAATGGCGGCGCCGATGAATACCACGTACATAAAACACAATCTGCCCGCCTCTTCCGTCCAGGAAACGCTGATCTTGGTGCTGCGGGCCACGATTTGAACCACCATGACCACCAGCATGAGGATGAAAAAAACACTGCCGATCGCGTACAGGATCTTATTAACCTTTTTCATTGGCCCCTCCTTTACAGCGTCTCATCGCGCAGGTCGGGGACCTCTACCCATTCGCCGTCGCCAAAGGCGGACATCTGCGCGCAGATACCGGCGGCGGTGATATCGGCGGAGCGGTACACATCTACCGCCGGCTCCCTGTCCTCCAAAATCGCGGAGATGAATTCGTGGCACAGGTGGGGGTGGGAGCCGCCGTGGCCGGAGCCCTGGATGAAGGAGGGCTGAGAGGGGTCGTTGATCAGCTGGCGGCGGGTGAACTTGCGGATCTCCGGCGGGAGAAGCGCCTCGCTGTCCGGCGCGTGGAGTTTGGTATAGTCGTCGATGCCGTGAAAGAGGGTATGGCCTTCATCAACGGTGGGCTCCCACTCGAAGGAGAGCTTATCCCCGTACACGTCGAAGCACTCCCGGACCTGCCGGATGGTCTCAAACAGGCAGCGGTGGGCCTCGGCCACCACGTCAGAGTCCTTCATTCGGAAGGTCGCGGTCTCCACCGCGTACTTGCAGCCGTACTTTTCCGCCTTGTCCCGCGCGACCCGCCCGGAACCGAGGCACCGCACCGCCTCCACACGGGTGTCCAGCAAACCCAGGATGGGAGCCAGCACGTGGGTCCCGTAGTAAAACGGGGGAAATCCCCGCCAGTAGTCCCCCCAGCCATCCAGAGACATATTTTGCATGTGGTCTCCCTTGATATACTGGATCCTGCCCAGCTCGCCGCTGTCCACCAGGCCCTTGACGTAGAGATATTCCCTGGTGTAGAGGGAGGTCTCCATCATCATGTAGTATTTCCCACTGGCCTTTTTGGCGGCGATGATCTTCCGCAGGTCCTCCAGGCTGGTGGCCATAGGCACGGTGCAGGCGGTGTGCTTCCCCGCCTGGAGGGCCTTCAGGGTTTGGGAGGTGTGCTCGGCGATGGGGGTGACGATGTGGATCGCGTCCAGCTCCTTGCACGCGGCCATGTCGTCGTAATTTTGAAAGCGAAGAGCCTGCGGGATGGCAAACTCATCGCCGACCTGCCTGAGCGTATCCGGGTTCCGGGTGCAGATCGCGATCTCTCCCACATTGGGATGCTCCTTATAGATGGCCAGGAACTCCTTCCCAAACCCCAGCCCGGCAATGCCGATGTTGACCTTCTTCATTCAAGTCACTCCTTTTCTGTGTCGTGTGTCGCTGCCTCGAGGTGCCGGCCCGCCGATTTGTTTGACCGATTTTGACCGTATTATACCAGACGATTTTTGTTTTGTCCAGTAGTTTTCACAAAAATATCTTTAGTTCGACTGTTTTTTTATTTTCTCTTGCAATCCAAAAATAAATGTGGTAATATACGGGCATAAACGGAACTAAACAAGTGAGAAGGAGGCAACTGCTCATGGTTAATACCCTTACGCTGAATCCGGCAATGGATAAAATCTTATACATCGACCGGTTTCAGCGGGACATCACAAACCGGGCCAAACGCCAGCTGCTGACGGTGGGGGGCAAAGGGACCCACGTGTCCATAACGCTTCAAAAGCTGGGGATACGGAACCGGGCATTCGGCTTTGGATACGGCAGGACCGGGCAGACCATCATCCGGGCGCTGGAGGAACAGGGGATCGAGACCAGGTTTTTCTACTCGGATCAGGACGACCGGGAAAGCCGCACCAACTATGTCATCATTGAGGAGGCCCACGGCAGCAGCACCACGGTTGCCGAGCGCGGGGTAGAGCCGACGGCCCGGGAAGTGGAGTGGCTGCTCGACAGTCTGGAACGGGACACCGCCCCAAGCGACGCCCTGGTTTTGGCGGGCGACGCGTCCAATTTTCAGGACCCGCTGATTTATTGCCGCATCATGCGCCGGCTCAAGGAAAAAAAGGCGCGGGTATTCCTGGACGCCAGCGGGCCGTCTTTGAAACGGTCGCTGGAAGAGGGGCCCTATCTGATCAAGCCCAACCGGGACGAGCTGGCCGAGCTGTGCGGACTCGCCATCCAGACGGACCGGGATGTGCTGAACGCTTTAAAGAAATTGGAGCGGTATGACATCCCGGTCATCGCGGTGTCCCTGGGCGGGGACGGCTCCGTGGTAAAAATGGGCGGGGAGATCTATCGGGTAAAGCCGCCCAAGATCGACGCGGTAAACACCGCCGGGTGCGGCGACAGCTTCCTTTCCGGCATCCTGTACGGGCTGGAAAAGGGGCTGGCAACGGAAGAGACGCTGGATTACGCCACTGCGGTTTCTGCGGCGGCGGCGGCCTGGTCCCTGTCCATCGGGTTTGACGAGGCCCTTCGGGACTCGCTGCTGCATAAAGCCAAGATCGTAAAATTGTGAGAAAGGAAGGATCATGCAATGAGTTTATCTTACCCAGAGATCCGCGAGGAAATGTGCAATGTAGCCCGCCTGATGTGGGAACGGCGCCTGACCAATGCCGCGGGGGGGAACATGGCCGTACAGGTCGCGGAGGACAGGATGCTGGTGACGCCAAGCCTGATGAGCGAGCGGAAGCACTGCCAGCTGGAGCCAAAGGATCTGCTGCTGGTGGACTGGCAGGAGCACATCTACGAGGGGGAGGGCAAGCTGTCCCGGGAGACCGGGATGCACATCAACCTGCTGAAAAACTTTTCCCACATCGGCGCCTCCATCCACGCCCATCCCTTCTGGTGCATGCCCTTTGTCAGCGCGGGGAAGATGATCCCCAATGTCACGGAGGCCACGATGGGCCGCGGCGCGGTGGGCTGTATCGAGTACACCAAGGCGTATACCGATGACCTGGCAAAAAATGTCTACGACTATTTTGAGCGGCGCCATGAACTGGCGGAGCGAAAGCCCCTCGGGGTGATCCTCCCGCTCCACGGCGTAGTGGTAACGGGGGAGACCATCTTCAACGCCTACAGTATGCTGGAGCGCATCGAGTGCGACGCGCTGTGCAGCCTGACCCGGGGGCTGGTGGACGCGGTGCCGGAGGGCTCTCCGCTGGGGTAATTCCTCATTGTAGGGATGGAAAAAGTATGCTATAATCGTAGGCGCCACAAAAAATAAGAGAATGGATGGAGCTGCCGTTATGAGTAATTTCCGCCGCAAAGAGTCGATCATCAATTTGATAGAGCGGGATAAGGAAGTAAGCGTCAACGAACTTTCCGAGCTGCTCGGCGCTTCCAAGGAGACCATCCGCCGGGATCTGGCGGATCTGGAGCAGAAGGGCTTTTTGGTCCGCGTCCATGGGGGAGCCGTATATAACCGGGAAGCGGACAACTCCCTGGACGAGTACCCCATGCTCATCCGCGGCATCCAGCGGCACGAGGAAAAGAACCAGATCTGCGCGTATGCGGCGGCCTTGATCGAGGACGGAGATACTATTTTCATTGACAACAGCTCCACTGTGGTTTACCTGCTGAAATGCATCCCTGAGCATATCCATCTGACGGTCATCACCAACTCCGTGCAGATCCTTTTGGAGGCCGCGCGGGTCAAATCTTCCAACATCCAGTGTTTTTGCCTGGGCGGGAGCTTTAAGGCGGCCAACCTCTCCATCTATGGCGGGACCGCGCTCAAGGAAGCGGAGGAGTACTATCCCAACAAGATGTTTTTGAGCTGCGCCGGCATCCGCGCCGACGGGCTGGTCACCGACAGCAGTATGCAGGAGGCGGAGATCAAGCGCCTGATGCTCAACAACAGCAGCAAAGTGTACTATCTCGTGGACCACACGAAATTTCACACCATTGGCCAGGTCCGCCTGGATCATATTTCCGCGAACAGCACCATCATTACGGACAGCAGCGTGAACCCCGCCTTTTTAGAGCCGATTCGGAAATTGGGGGCCGAGGTGCTTATCGCGAAGTAATGAAGAAAGTGAATATTGCCTATGTATTGTACGGCTTTGGATGTGGGCGCCAGCGGCGGGAAGCTGTTTTGCGGGCGCTTTGACGGAGACAGGCTTTCCCTGGAAACGATCCATCGGTTTCCCCATGGGCCCGTCTCCCTTCAGGGAAATCTCTATTGGGATTTTCTGTTCCTCTATCAGCAAATGCTGCAGGGCCTTCAAAAAGCGGCGGTACGGACTGGGAAAGAGGCGCGGAGCTTTGGCGTCGATACATTTTCCAACGATTTTTCCTTTGTCGATCCCGCCGGAAGGCTGCTGTCCCCGGTGTTTTGCTATCGTGACAGGCGTACACAGCTCCGCCAGGCGGAGATTTTCTCCCGGATCGGCCCCAAAGAGCTGTACTTCTCCTCCGGGAATCAAGTGGCATTGTTCAACACGGCCATGCAGCTGGGCGCCATGGCGGCGGAGGGTTCGCCCCTGCTCAGCCCCGGCCCTCACCGGCTGCTCCTTTTGCCTGATCTGCTGTGCTATTACCTCACAGGTGAGATGGCAGGGGAGTATACCGTGTGCTCGGTATCCCAGCTGTTGGATTTTTCCACCCGGGATTGGCATGGGGGGATATTAGACCGGCTCTCCATCCCTCGGGAATTACTGCCGGACATCGTAGAACCAGGGACGCCAAGAGGGAAGATATCAAAAATGGTCCGCTCGAAAACGGCCCTGCCCGACATGGATGTGATCTCTGTCTGTGAACACGACACAGCCAGCGCTTTCCTGGCCAGCGTGGCGGGGGAGCCCGCGATCCTCATCAGCAGCGGCACCTGGGCCCTGGTGGGGCTGGAGACGGACGGGCCGGTGATCAATGAATTGGGCTATCGCTATAATGTGGCCAATGAGGGCAGCTGTCCGGGGCATCACCGGGTTTTAAAAAACGTGATGGGCAACTGGCTCTTTCAGCAGCTCAAGGCGGAATACCACAGCCGAGGCGAGGAATATGACTATCCTGATTTGGAGCGCCTGGCGGCCCAGGCCCCCCCGTGCCGTATGCTGGTGGATGTGGATCACCCTGATTTCTTCACACCGGGGGATGTGATCGGCAAACTCCGCCAAAGGGCCGTGTATCCGGGCCAGGAGCCGCCGGACGATGCGGGGACTTACGCCCGCTGCGTTTACGACAGTTTGGCGCTGAAGTACCGCTGGTGCGTTGAAAAGCTGGAAGAGGTGACCGGGCTCCATCGGAACGTGATCAATGTGATGGGCGGCGGCGCGCGGGACGCGCTGTCCTGTCAGCTTACGGCCAACGCCTGCGCCCGGCGGGTGATCGCCGGGCCATATGAGGCCACAGCCTTGGGCAACGTGATGCTACAGCTCATTTCGCGGGGAGAGCTTCGGGATGTCGCCCAGGGACGGTCTCTGCTCCGGGCCAGCTTCGGTGCCGAAGAATACTCGCCGGAGGATCCTCGCTTTTGGGATGAGCAATACCAGTATTTCTGCGAGGCTTTTTCTCTGTGAACCCGCAAAGCATCTGCCTGTAGAACCCAGAGCGCAAAAATGGAGGAGCTGGTCAGCTTATCAACAGCTGACCAGCTCCTTTTTTGGTTTGGCTTTTCATAAGAAACACATACGACTGACAGCAGCCAGTCCAATTCCAAATCCAGCTTCGCCAACTCCACGTCCGGCTTCACCTTTTCCCCGTGGAAGTCGCTGCCGCCGGTGCGATGCAGGCCGTACTTTTCCGCCAACAATGTTAGTTTCCAGCGGAGTCTTTTGCAAAGAGCTCTTCAATCAGGAAATCTTCGTCCATCTGCTGATAGATCAAGAGCTGTGACAAAAATAAGGGATACCAGATGCCGGTGACAGACGCCAAGAGCACCGTCCACGGTGCCAGAAGTACCAGTATGGACAGATAGGCCAGCTGAAGCAGCGCGATGCCCAGTACACGCCAGAAATGCTTGATGCAAAACAGAATGGTGTTGCGCAGCCGGATGAGGGGAGACTGCTCAAACAGCACCAGCTGTGGCCAGTACAGACTGCTCAGCACCAGCAGGAGCAGCAAGGAAAACAGATACAGCCCCACAGTGCCCAGACTGGGCATCCGCTCCGCCCACCAGAACAGCATGGCCATAAAGGCGTACAGCCCGGCCATCAGCCCAGTCAGCGCACCGGGGACGAGACTGCCCCGCCAGTTCTGCCGCCACGCGCGGGCCCAGGCCTGCTTCCAGGGGAGTGGGTCGTCCCGCAGCCCGCGCAGGACTGCATCGTACATACCCGCCAGAAAGGGCCCGGCGAAGGCACCGCCCAGGATGGAGCAGGGGATCAGCACCAGCACACTGGACACAGCGATAGAATAGATGATCCCGGCGGCCAGGGGGACAAGACCGGCTAAAGTAAGCATACCGACTCTCCACCACGGGCCGAAGCGGAGCGAGAGAAGCTGCTTGTAACGGTTGAAGCCGGTTTGGCGGATGTTCTCGTTGTAGCCGGGGTCCTCGCGCACAAAAAGTCCCATGATATGTTGTCCTCCTTATGGGGCGGCGTAGTGGCAGCTGTCTAAAAAGCCGGTCAAAAGCTGGGCGGCGTCGCTGTCAAACTCCCCTCGGCAGGCCAGCTCCACGTTGATGGCGCAGCTCCGATACAGCCCAAACGCGGAGGCCCCCCGGGCATAGGGATTGGCATCGGAGTCAAAGGTATAGGTGATGACAGTGAACTCCTGACCGCCGCAGACCTGGGTGTAAGTTTCCTCAATGACATATCGGTCCTTGGCCAGCTCCCGCCACTGTGCCAGCGTGTTCTCCGCCTCCTGCCCGGACTTGGCGGAGCTTAGCAGGAGGTAGACCTGGACGTCATAGACCTGGGCTTCGTCCCCGTCCTCGTTGACGCAGGGCACCCCTTCGCCCATAGACCAGGTGGCGTAGTACATCCCATTGGCCGCCAAAGCCTCATTGTTCTCCTGGGGCTCCATGCCCTCCGGGGTATCCACTCCCAGCACACCGCCTACCGTCACCCAGTCCTCGCTCCAATCGGTTCCATCCGCCGCTTTTTCCGGGGCTGGGGCAGCCGCGCAGCCCGCCAGAGCCAGACACAGGACTCCCGCCGCCAGACAGACAGCCATCTTTTTCATGAAATCGCACCTTCCGTCAATTTGTTCCACAGCGCCTCGCACCCCTCTGGGTACGGGGCGTTTTTTTCTGTCCAAAAGCCCCGGCGGGCCAGGGAAAGCCCGGACACCAGCTCGTCGCTGCTTCCAGTCACTGTTTCGCCCAGGAGCTGGTAAGAATAGCTGCCAAGATCCGTCCCGGCCAGGGTGGGACAGTCAGTCCATGGCAGATATGTCCTGTCAGCGGAATAGCTGTCCTCCTCCGGCAGGGAGCCGTCCAGCAGGCACAGGACCTCGTAGCTGGCCTGGAACCAGGCCGGGTCCTCCAGCAGGAAGAAGTAGCTCTCACACTCCATCAAGTCGGCCATGAGGGTCACCTGGCCGGAGGCGGCCATTTCAGGGTCTTCACCGCTGAATGGATACTGACGGAGCCGCACAATTATCTGCCCATCTCCGTTCAGATCCTCACCCAAAGAGGCAAAGAGGCTTTCAACGGCGGTGACGGTATCGTCAGGCAGGGCATTTTCGCCCACATAGGCCACCTGATAGTCCGGCTCGGTTCGTCCCAAGGCATACCAAACCAGGTTTGCGCATATGCCGGCCAGCACTACGGCAGTCGCCACATGCCATTTGTGATAGTGCCACCAGTTTTTCCGCTTTTCCGACCGGGTCAGCTCCCGCTGCTCCTCGCGTTTTTCATTTCGATATTTCCACTTCAAATATTCGCTGGCCATAGGCACCTCACTCCCGGGTGGTGCCGCCGGGGGCGTAGCTCACCGGGAGGCACACCAGGCTGGGCAGATTGCTCCTGTCCTCCCGGAGAAGGAGGTCCACGCTGGTCTCCGCCAGCCGCTGGACGGGCTGGACGATGGTGGAACAGTAGAAGCCCCCCTCGGCGAAGCGGGGGACGCCGTCGAAGCCGATCAGCTGCACGTCCTCCGGCGCCCGCACGCCCAGCGTCCCCAGCATGGATCGGACGCGGACGGCCAGGGCGTCCGTGACGCAGAAGATGCCGTCGAAGTCCAGCCGGCCCTTGTCCATGTGGGCAGCCAGGAACTCCCCAATGGGCCCCTCGCCCTCCTCGTCGGTCAGCCGCAGGGCGGCGCAGTTCATCCCCCGCTGGCGAAACACGGACTCAAAGCCGTCCCCCCGCTTGTCCGACTCGCCGGGGACCGCGGATCCGACGCGCAGGAACAGCGGCCGGGTGCAGCCCAGCTCCAGCAGCTTTTCCGCCGCCAGCTGCCCGCCGGCGAAGTTGTCCGAGGCCACGCAGGGCACGGCGGGGCTGAAATACCGATCAATGCTCACGTAGGGCAGGTCTGGGTCCACCTTTAGGTCCGGGGTGTAGGTCAGGCCGATGATGCCGTCCACTTTGTTCTGCTGGACCATCTGGATGCACCGCTGCTCCGCCTCCGGGTCGAAGGCGGTGAGGGCCAGCACGGTCTTGTACCGCCGGGCCGCCAGGGCCTGGCAGACAGCCTGGGCCAGGGCGGAGAAAAAGGGAGTGGTGATGTCGGGCAGGATCAGGGCGGCAGTACAGGTCTTGTTGGTCTTCAGCCCCCGGGCGTAGCTGTTCACCTGGTAGCCCAGCCGCCGGGCGGCATCCTCCACCCGTTTGCGGTAGTCCTCGCCCACGGGAATGTCATTGAACACCTTGGACACCGTGCCCAGGGCCACCCCGGCCTCCCGGGCCACATCCTTCATGGTGGGGGCGTTTTGGTTTTGCTTCATGGGATCCACCTCCGCGCACGTGAAATGTTTCATGGATAATTTCATTATATTCATGAAACGTTATTTTGCAATAGTTTTTTGAAAATTCTAATTAAATAGTCCGATTGCACAAATTGACGGGGCCCTTTTTGTCAAAAAGTGAAAAATGGATTTTAGCCCCAAAATATCACTTGACATTTCAATATCCCTTGATTATCATAAAAGTGCGGCTCGTGTAACGTTTCATATTGCGAGCATCAAATGAAATAGGGAGTGAGTTGTATGGCAAACAGAGGATCTGAAACGGCGGTCCCCGCCGTTTCTGCCCGTACGGGCAGAAACCTCGGCCAGCGCATTTTGGACAACTGGCAGCTTTACCTGCTGCTGCTGATCCCCGTGGTGCTGACGGTGGTGTATAAGTACATCCCCATGTACGGCATCCAGATCGCCTTCCGGGACTTCAAGGCCAGCCAAGGCTACATGGGCAGCAAATTTGTGGGCATGTACTGGTTCCAGCGCTTCTTCAGCGCCCCCACCTTCAGCCGGATGATCGTGAACACGGTGCTCATCAGCTTGTTCAGCCTGCTGTGGAGCTTCCCCATCCCCATCATCCTGTCCCTGATGATCAACCAGCTGGGCAACGCCCGATTCAAGCGGGTGGTGCAGACCGTGCTCTACGCCCCCCACTTCATCTCCGTGATGGTCATCTGCGGTATGATCCGCATCTTCCTCAGCCCGTCCGGCGGCCTCATCAACCTGATCTTGGGCACCAGTGTGGACTTCCTGACGGAATCCTCCGCCTTCCGCACCATTTACATCGCCTCCGGTATCTGGCAGGACGCGGGTTGGGGCTGCATCATTTACCTGGCCACCCTGGCCAACGTGGATCCCGGCCTTTATGAGGCGGCCAAGGTGGACGGCGCCTCCGTGTTCCAGCGCATCCGGAATATCGANNTNCCCGNNCTGCTGCCCATGGNNATCNTGAACCTGATCATGGCCGCCGGCGGNNTNATGAANGTNGGCTTCGAGAAGGTNTGGCTGCTCCAGACCGACCTGAACAAGGCCACCAGCGACGTCATCGCCGTGTACGTCTACGANCAGGGCATCCAGAATGCCAAGTACAGCTATTCCACCGCCGTGGGCCTGTTCAACACGGTGGTAAACATCGCCCTGCTGCTCATCGTCAANAAGATCGCGTCCAAGGCCTCGGACGTGGAATTCGTGTAAAGGAGGGGAGCGGAAATGAAAAAGGCTTCTGGTATGTCCGACCGGACCAGTCAGATCATCCTGGTCGTTATCTGCACCATCGTGCTGNTGATCGTGGCCTATCCCCTGTACTANGTGGTGGTGGCCTCCTTCTCCGACCCTTACGAGGTCTACGCGGGCAAGACCTTCCTGCTCCCCAGCGGCTTCACCCTGGAGGGCTATAAGGGAGTGTTCCTCAACGACGGCATCGTATCCGGCTTCCTGAACTCGGTGAAATATACCGTCATCGGCACCATTTTCTCCGTGGTCATGCTGTACATCACCGCCTACCCCCTGGCCCANANGGACCTGCCCGGGCGCAAGGCGCTGAGCATCTTCTTCCTGTTCACCATGTACTTCGCCGGCGGCCTGGTCCCCACCTACCTGGTGGTGAAGCAGACCGGCCTGGTGGGCAGTATGTGGTCCCTGTTCCTGCCCGGCGGCGTGGGCGTGGGCAACATGATCATCGTGCGCAACTACTTCCAGAACTCCATCCCCCACGACCTGGTGGAGGCCTCCGAGATCGACGGCTGTTCCAAGCTGCGCACCTTCTTCAGCGTGGTCATCCCCCTGTCCATGCCCATCCTGGCCGTGATGGTGGTCTTCTCCATGGTGGCTTACTGGAACGACTGGTTCACCGCCCTGATCTACCTGGGCGGCAAGGGGTCCCCCCTGCCCCTGGTCATGCGGAACATCCTGATCAAGAGCTCCGCCACCGCCAGCCAGGCGGCCACCATCTCCGGCGGCTACGCCGAGCTGAACAAGCTCACCGAGCTGCTGAAATTCTGCTCCATGATCGTGGCGGCCCTGCCCATGCTGATNATCTACCCCTTCGTGCAGAAGTATTTCGAGAAGGGCTTCATGGCCGGCGCGGTCAAGGGTTAAGAAAGGAGCGCGTGAAAATGAACGTCAAAAAGATTGTTTCCGGCGCTCTGTGCGCCGCGATGCTGGCAGGCGCCCTGTCCGGCTGCGCCGGGGGACTGGTGAACAACGTCAACGACGGCACCGTCAACACCAACCTGGACCAGACCGAGTTCAACATCATGGGCGGTATGTCCGCNCTGTCCAGCGGCTATGACAACCATGAGGTGCTGANCGCCCTCCAGGAGAACGCGGGCATCANCATCAACTGGGAGACCATGAGCGACTCCCTGGCCGAGCAGGTGAACATCCGCATCACCGGCGGCCAGCTCCCCGACGCCTTTATGGGCGTGGGCTTCTCCAACTACGACCTCGCCCGGTACGGCGACGACGGCACCTTCCTGGATCTGGTGCCCTACCTGACCCCGGACATCATGCCCAACCTGTGCGCCATCCTGGAGGAGCACCCGGAGATCCGCGCCGCCATCACCATGGAGGACGGCGGCATCTACGGCCTGCCCTCCGGCGAGCAGATGACCACCGCCGGCATCGGCGCACCCATGGATGAGGCCTATTCCATCTTTTCCGTCCCCCAGTACAGCATGATCAACAAGGCCTGGCTGGATGAGCTGGGGCTGGATGTGCCCACCTCCCTGGACGAGCTCCACGACGCGCTGAAGGCCTTCAAGGACAACGATATGTCCGCCAAGTACTACGGCAACGCCGCCGGATCCACCCTGCCCATGACCACCGGCTTCGACGAGTGGTGCTGGGGCCAGAACATCTTCTATTCCGGGTTCGGCTTCACCAACTGGCCCAACGACGTCATCAACGACATCCACCTCAAGAGCGACGGCACCGTGGAGTTCGTCTGCGCCAGCGACGCCTACCGGGACTGCCTGAGCTACTTCCACGACTGGTACGCCGAGGGGCTGATGGATGTGGAGATGTTCTCCCAGAGCGACAGCCAGCTCATCGCCAAGTGCCAGCAGGGCTACGTGGGCGTGTCCACCTGGTGGTACATCGAGGAGCTCATGGGCGAGTACGCCGACGACTACGTGTTCCTGCCCCCGCTGAAGGGCCCCAAGGGCACCCAGTATGAGAATACCTGCGGCGTGACCATCCGCCCCGGTTCCCCCATCAGCTCCGGCCAGCTGAACATCACCAACAAGTGCCAGAGCCCCATCAACCTGCTGAAGTTCTTCGACCAGTGGTATGTGGGCGAGACCGTGATGCAGCTCCAGTACGGCCCCATCGGCGTGTTCTTCACCGGGCAGGACGACAAGGGTATGTGGCTGTCCATCACCGAGGACGAGGCCCNGAGCCAGTACAGCAAGAGCGCCGGCGAGCTGCGCAACGGCTATGAGGTCTACGGCCCCAAGCTGATTCTGGCCGAGTACTACAACGAGATCTTCTACATGGAGGATCGGGCCATCGAGCGCCTGGAGGATCTGGATCAGTCCTGGATGCCCTACGTGGAGGACACCACCTTCTATCCCGTGGACTGCGTGTTCACCGGCATGGAGATGGAGACCATCGACTGGCACNGNGCCGACTTTGAAGCGGCCGTCCGGGANCAGGAGGGCCTGTGGNTCCGGGACGGCGGNCCNACCGACGCGGAGTGGGAGAAGTACAAGGAGTACCTCTCCACCAAGTGCGGCATGGACGACCTGCTCCAGGTCTACCAGGACGCCTACGACCGGTATTCCGCGGCGGAGTAAGCGTATCACTATACATCTGAAAAGGGGCGGCTTCACGCCGCCCCTTTTTAAAAAAGTCATTGCCCTTTGGAAGAAAATATCGTAATATGTTCCTGCTTGAAACAGCCAAGGAGGTTGTCCACTTATGACCAGCGAAGCCCTGCAAAAGGCCCGGGACTTTGAAGCCCAGTACGGCCCCTGCATACCCGGCGCCGAACGCCCCGCATTCCACGCCACCCCCACCATCGGCTGGATGAACGATCCCAACGGCTTCTCCATGTACCAGGGGGAGTGCCACCTGTTCTATCAGTATCATCCCTATAGCAACGAGTGGGGCCCTATGCACTGGGGGCACCTGAAAACGAAGGATCTCCTCCGCTGGGAGCGGCTGCCCGCCGCCCTGGCCCCGGACGCGGAGTACGATGCCTCCGGCTGCTTCTCCGGCGGCGCGGTGGAGCTGCCTGACGGGCGGCAGCTGCTGATGTACACCGGCGTCCGGCGGCACCACAACGCCGAGGGCTTCATCCAGGACGTCCAGACCCAATGCGTAGCCATCGGAGACGGGGTAGATTACGAAAAATACGATCTCAACCCGGTGCTGGACGCAAAAGACCTCCCACAGGGAGGCAGCGCCATCGACTTCCGGGACCCCAAGATCTGGCGGGAGGGGGATACATTTTACGCCGTCATCGGCAACCGCACCGAGGACGGCAGCGGGGCGATCTTGCTGTACAAAAGCGCTGACGGCCTGAACTGGGAGTATGTGCGCACCCTGGATCGCAGCTATAACCAGTACGGCAAGATGTGGGAGTGCCCGGACTTCTTTTCCCTGGACGGCAAGCAGGTCATCTTGACCAGCCCCCAGGACATGACGCCCATCGGGCTGGAGTTCCACGCGGGCAATGGCACCCTCTGCCTGGTGGGCCGCTATGACCCCAAGAACGGCTTTACCCGGGAGCGGCTCCAGGCCGTGGATTATGGTCTGGATTTCTATGCCCCCCAGACGCTGCTTGCCCCCGACGGGCGGCGGATCATGATCGCCTGGATGCAGAACTGGGCCACCGTGGGGGCCAAGCCCGATCACTGCCGCTGGTTCGGGCAGATGACCCTGCCCCGGGAGCTGTCCGTCCAAAACGGGCGGCTGTACCAGGTGCCTGTTCGGGAGCTGGAGCAGTACCGCCGTGATCCCGTGGTGCACCGCCATATTTCGGTGTGCGGGGAGACCAACCTGCCCGGCATCCAGGGCCGGACAGTGGATATGACCGTCACCGTGCGCCCCATGGGTCAGGGCTCCTACCGCTGGTTCCGCCTCCATGTGGCTAAGGATGGGCAGCACGACACCATCATCCGCTACCGGCCGGACCAGAGCACGGTGAAGATCGACCGCTGCCGCAGCGGCCTTCCCCACGACATCGTCCACACCCGCAGCTTCCTGGTGAGTCCCAATAACGGGGAGATCAAGCTCCGGGTGATCCTGGACCGGTTCAGCGTAGAGGTATTCGTCAATGACGGAGAGGCGGCGGCCAGCGCTGTGATCTACACCAGGCAGGAGGCGGACGCCATCACCTTTGAGGCGGACGGCCAGGTGCTGGTCGATGTAGAAAAGTACGACTTGATTTTTGATGGAGACAGGGAGGACTGAACCATGAGCGAAAAGAGGTTTGACGTCACAGCCCTGGGCGAGCTTTTGGTGGACTTTACGGAGAACGGCCAAAGCGGGCAGGGCAATACGCTGTTCGAAGCCAACCCCGGCGGCGCCCCCTGCAATGTGCTGGCCATGCTGAAGAAGCTGGGCCGCTCCTGCGCTTTCATCGGCAAGGTGGGCGAGGATATGTTCGGCCACCTCCTCCGGGATGTGGGGTTGGACGCGGGCATCTGCATGGACTATCTGGTGTTCGACAAGGACGCCCGCACCACCCTGGCCTTCGTCAAGACCTTCCCCAACGGCGACCGGGACTTCTCCTTCTACCGCGATCCCGGCGCGGACATGATGCTCCGGGAGGACGAGCTTCCCTTGGACGTCATCGCGGACAGCCGGATCTTCCACTTCGGCACTCTGTCCATGACCCATGCGGGTGTCCGCGCCGCCACCCGCATGGCCATTGACCACGCGAAAGAAAGCGGTGCGGTCATCTCCTTCGACCCCAATCTGCGTCCGCCCCTGTGGGCCAGCCTGGACGACGCCAGGGAGCAGATCGCCTACGGCCTGGCCCGGTGCAACGTGCTGAAAATCGCCGACAACGAGCTGGAGTTCATGACCGGCGAGGCCGACTTTGACCGCGGTGCGGCCATTCTGAGGGGTAAGTACCCCAACATCAAGCTGTTCAACGTTACCGCCGGCGCGGACGGCAGCTACTCCTACTACGAGGACGAGCGGGTGTTCGTCCCCGCCTGCAAACTGGGCGGCGTCATCGAGACCACCGGTGCGGGGGACACCTTCTGCGCCAGCGTGCTGAACTTCGTGCTGGAGCGCGGCCTGGACGGCCTCACCGAGGCGGATCTGACGGACATGCTCCGTTTCGCCAACACGGCGGCGTACATCGTCACCACCCGCCGGGGGGCCATCCGCTCCATGCCGGAGCGGAGCGAGATAGAGCGCCTGTTGTTAAAGTGAAAAATGGCGGCGCATCCGGATCGTCCAAACCATGTTCCAAATCCCTCCAGCCAGCCCACCACCGGCTCGGCACAGCGCCGTTTGATGCAATCGGTCATAGTCCCAGCCCGGTTTCAGATTGGCAAAACCCTCCCGGATGGCGCTATCCTCCATTCTAATTCTCCTTTTGTCTGTTGCGAAAAGCACCGCCAGAAAATCATCAAACCCGCCCCTCAGCTCAGGCTCAGTACCACCTTAGGATTGGCATCCACAGCAAAGGTATAGAACATAGGCTTGGACACGATGGCAAAGTAACTGCCCCACTGGGCCGCGTAATTCTTCTCGATGATCTCCAACGTTTCCCGAAGCTGGAGCAGCACCGCCACCTCATGCTTACAGGTGTATCCACAGGGACAATCGCAGAACAGGTTGCTGATCTGCCCATCCCGATACTGGAATTCCACCTCGTAGGGCTTTGTCCCCTCCACAATAGCACGTCCCTGCATTTCGTCCAGGCACAGATACCGCACCCGGTTCTCCCTGTAGTAGTCCAGCCCCCGCTCAAACACCGCGCCGGACACGTCCAGTCCACTAAAATCGTTTAGGGAGAAGCCGTCCTCGTCATAACTGATGTAATATTCCGTCTCGTCCTCCTGGGGTGGTCTCACCCAGGAACAGAACTGTTTCCAGGGCAGCACCAGCGGGTCGAACGTGATGAGATGGGCATTTGTCTGGTAGAGCTGCCCGACTACGTGGGCATCCGCCAGACCGATTACCCGCTTGTAGTCCTCCAACTTTACCTTAAAGTAGGTGCTGATCGCCGTCACCCGGCCCCGCAGGCCTTCCAGCTTACCGTCCACGAACACGATGTCGCCCACGTGGAGGTCAAAGCGGTCATTATAGTACGACAGAGTGAGGTTCCGATCAGGGAAGAATATCTGCACGATGGTAGGCCTTATTTCAGTTTTTACCTTGCTCTCCGGTGTTTTCTCGGTGCTTTTGTCCGTATGCTTACTAAAAGGATTGAAACCGATGGGATTCATGGAATGGCCTCCTTTTCTGGTTATCACTTCTCCATGGTTTCATGATAGCATAGATTAAGTCCTATAAAATGGCATATTTTATAGGTCGTGTTAAGCATATCAAAAAAATGCTGCAACCGTATGTCTCCCATACGCTTGCGGCATTTTGCTTATACAGCCTCCGACTTTTCGCTACAAATCCTCCGGCCGTTTAAACTCCTCCAGCTTCAATTCCTCTTCTGTGGGCAAATACGGCATATACTTTGCGGCATAAATCTGCCGATTGTCCTCTGGCAAGGTCAACCGCACCAGCGCATCACTTTTTTCCTGCAAAAAGGTTGAACCTTCCCTGTTTTTGTGTTAGTATAATCAAAATGCTCTTGGTCCGGCGTTTTATTCCCTGATTTTCAGGCAGGATTGTAATCCTGTGATGGCCATTTTCAAAAATAGTAACATGGTATCTCAAGCAACACTCAGACACGCAAGATAACAGAAAATGTCTACCGTTTCACTCCGCTTCTTTCTATTTGTGGCGATCATGGTGGCAGCATATTATATGACACCCCGCTCTGGCCGCTGGGTCACACTGCTTGCTGGGCAGTGCCGTGTTCATCATCATGGGCAGCAGCTTGCGGCTATTGCGGCTATATTATTGTCTTCCTGGTCCAGGTGAGGTTAGCGTATGTGGGTGCCATGCCGGTGTATGAAACAATATGGCAAGTGGATTTGCGGTGTGTGGTCGCTTGCGAGATCGCCACTCTTACCATGCTGAAGGGAAGTTCTTTTTTCATCGTTACCGCGCGGTATACCGTGGCTCTGCTGAGACGCCCCAAAGAAATCCTGTATTGGGAACTTGCCGTGCCGCTTGCCATATCCTATTATACTCTTAATGCTGGTAAGCTATGTTTTAGATGTTCTCGGGGGGGGGGAAATTCCGCTGGAAAAGAGCCTACTGAAGTTGGTGCTCTATGCCGGATTTTTCTCTCAGATGGTGGCAGGATCTTTTTCACGATATGGTGAAAGGAACCCAAAGCTGTGCGAGGGACACCGGTTTGATTACAATCAATTTTGCTTTGGCATCCAAAGATTTTTATGGGGACTTTTTAAAAAACTGGTTCGCGCGGAGCGGCTCGGTGTCATTGTGGAGGCCATATATGGTGGAGGACTGAAAGGGACCTGGACCCCCACTGGCTCCTATGTTTTTATCGGGGCAGCGGCCTATGTGTTCTAATTGTCACCGACTTTAGCGGCGGAATGGATATCGTGCTGGGTACAGCGCAGAGGTTTGGCATCGTACTGCCGGAAAACTTCAATACCCCCTTCTATTCCACCAATATGTCGGAACGCTGCTTGTATGGCTGTACTTCGGCTTTTGGCACGGCGGTTCCTATGCGTGAATCTTTTGGGGCCGATGACCTTTGTGGTTATTGTGGGCGGAATGGTCTTACAACTGCCGCTTGATATGCTCAAGACATTGCTGTGGGCTAATGCCGAAGCCGCAAGCTGGACTTTGTTTGGACTCCTGTGTACTGTGTTTTTGTTTATGGTGGTCTGTTCAGTCCAACCGGCGGAGAGTCTGCTCAGCACCTTGAACATGTAGAAGAACGCCCTTGTATTCAACCCATGGGTATTGGGGGATGGGTGCCGTACCAGTTGAGATTGGACAGAGTTGATTTTTGGATCACGATATTTGGCCTTCTGGTGTTATTTCCAAATACCACCAGAAAGGCAGTGTACGGGAGACAATTACAAAGCAGAATCTGGTATTTCGCTGGCTGCTGTGGCTCATTCAAATTCGCAGGGGACAATGTAGATCCATGCGTACCGTGCCAGAGACGCCTTGCAGGTGCGTGGAAATTCCCTTGACGTGACTGCTGTTGGGCCGCGCGCAAGCATCTGCGGATTTTCTCCTTTGGAGGCATATGCAGAGTATGGATTCAGCGCTTTCAGCGCAGGTGTTGGATTTGGTTCTGACTTTCCGTGTTATTATCTTCTGCCGGGAGAAATGTTAAAAACACAGCAGCCGGCGGTAGTGTTGATTGAAATGTCAAGGCTATTTCGTGCGTCTGAAGAAATTGACGAGGCGGGCTTTCGCGTTATGTCTGATGCGATAGGGCTTTCACCTGAAAAAATACAAATGCTGGGAGAGTTGCCGCCAGGGTATCTTAAAGATTTACGGGCCAGTTATGTATTGCCCATTTTGAAATATCATACAAGGTTCAAGAACGTAACCAAAGATGATTTTTTGATGTAGCTTCTCAAAACCACTACGACTACTTCCCAAGATTCAAAGCGCTTCATGGAACGGTAAAGACGACATATCTCAGCAAGTATCTCCACGAAAACTGCGACCTGCCAGACCGGCGGGGTGATCCAGCTTATGCGTATTTGGATCAAGAGTTAAAACGGTATGAGCGGGAAAAATTCAATGAAAAATTGATTCAGACAACTGATCTGTCAAGCTATCTTGATTTGCCGTTTGAAACGGATAGCGGCTATACGGTCATTATTTCCGCAAAAGATGACGCGGTTAGCAATTTTAGTGCGGAACTGCGTGAAAAGTGCAGGACGGAATGTTGGCAATACAAGCAGCATCATTATAGATGGCGCAGAAAAGGACAAAAACAGCCGCGGCTTGAATATTGTGGCATATGGACAGCACCGGTGGGCGGATGGTGGATTCCATCGCTTTCGATACCTGTGCAGACGCGGGGGATCTCTTATGTAAGGCAACAGGACAGTGACTATCCCGGGTTAATGTGAAAACAAATGTTGGTATGAACTAAAATAGCACTGTAGAAAGGGGATCGTTCCCATGGCACTATCTCTCCATGCGCCCATGTTTTCACAGCTAAAAAGGCTCAGCAGGCAGGACTGCGAAGGGGCCCCGCGCTACCGCCTGGCTCTGCTAGGTGACTGCGCCACCCAGCACTTGGCTACGGCGCTGAAAGGGTATGCCCGGTACACCAATTTGAATTTAGACGTATTTGACGCCGATTATAACCAGCTTGACGCACAGATTATGGACCAGGATTCGGAGCTGTACGCCTTTGATGCGGATGCCGTACTGCTGTATATGTGCGCTGAAAAGCTTCAACAAGCGTTTTATGACACCCCGGCGGCGGGGCGCAGTGAATTTGCAGATCAGATGTTTGAAAAAATCTTGGCTTATTGGCAAACGCTCTGCGCTAAGTCCCGCGCCGTGGTCCTCCAATTTAATTTCGTGTCCATAGACGATGGGAGCTTTGGCAGCTACGCGCTGAAAACAGTGGACTCCTTCCCGTTCCAGCTTCGCAAGCTGAATCTGCGTTTGGCAGAGGGATGTCAGGAACATAAAAACGTATTCCTCATTGATCTGGACAGTATGCAATCTAGGTATGGCCGCCGAAACACTTTTGAGGACAAGTTGTTTTACATTGCGAAGATGCCTCTGTCGTTGGAAATCCTCCCGGAAGCCGCAAAACACGTGCTGGATGTAATTCATGCCCTGCGGGGCAGAGTAAAAAAGTGCGTGATTCTGGATCTGGATAACACGCTGTGGGGTGGGGTTGTTGGGGATGACGGTCTGAATGGGATCCAGATCGGCGAACTGGGGGGCGGTCCCGCTTTCGCTCAGCTCCAGCATTGGCTAAAGGTCCTTCGGGAACGGGGGATTCTGCTGGCGGTATGCAGCAAAAACAACGAGGACACCGCCAAAGAGCCTTTTTTGCATCATCCCGAAATGGTGTTGCATTTAGAAGATATCTCAATGTTTGTGGCGAATTGGGAAGATAAGGCGTCCAATATCAGGCACATTCAGCAAACCCTGAACATCGGCATGGAGAGCATGGTATTCCTGGATGACAACCCCTTTGAGCGCAATCTGGTACGCAGCATGATTCCGGAGCTCACTGTCCCGGAGCTACCGGAGGACCCTGCGCTGTACACATCGTATTTGCAGGATTTGAACCTGTTTGAGACAACCTCCTATTCACAGGATGACGCGAAGCGTACCAGGCAGTATCAGGAGGAAGCGGAGCGCACCATGCTGCAGGCCTCCTATGAATCCTACGACGATTATCTGGCCGGATTGGAAATGACTGCCACAGCAAAACCATTTGACGCGTTCCACTATCCCCGGATTGCCCAGCTCACCCAGCGCTCCAACCAGTTCAATCTGCGCACTATCCGCTATACGGAGGGGCAAATTGAGACGCTGGCGGCCAGCAATAACCACATTACCCGATACTATACGCTCCGCGACAAATTTGGTGACTATGGCTTGATCAGTGTGGTGGTGATGGACAAGCAGCCGGGAAACACTCTGTTCATCAGCGAATGGCTGATGAGCTGCCGGGTGCTGAAACGGGGTATGGAAGAGTTTATCATCAACGATTTAATCTCCGCGGCCAAAGAAAACGGTTATACCTGCGTCGTTGGGGAGTATATCAAAACTTCCAAAAACGCGATGGTGGCAAATATCTACGAGCGCATGGGATTCCGACGCGAGGGGAACCAGTTCACCGTTGATACAGCGGATTTTGTGCCCAATAAAACATATATCAAGGAGGAACAGGAATTATGACAACTCAGGAAGTATTTGAGAAATTGGATAAGATTTTCCAGGATGAATTTGATGACGAAAGCATCCATGTAACGAAAGAGACCACAGCCAACGATATTGAGGACTGGGACAGTTTGGCACATATTAACCTGATCTCGGCGATTGAAACCGAATTTGGCATGGAATTTACCATGGGCGAGGTCACCGGCATGAAGAATGTTGGCGAGATGGCGGAGATTATCATGAGTCGGGTCAACTGATCTTCGTAGAAATCAAATTTAGAATGTGCGCTAGCGCACATTCTGTTTCCCTTAAGGAAACAGAATCAACATTTAATGCAGTATTTGGGTTGAATTAAACATTAAATAGGCGGAGAGGGGAAGAAAATTCAAGGATGGAGCACTATCGTATGGAGGAGCTAGAAATTGGTATGGAAAAAGAGTTTTCCGTGCCATTAACGGAAGAAAAAATGAAGATGTTTACGCAGATAAGCGGAGATGTCAATCCGCTTCACTTGGATGACGACTTTGCGCAAATGCACGGTTTTCCTTCCCGTGTAGTTTATGGAATGCTGACTGCGTCCTTTTATTCAACTTTGGCAGGCGTATATCTCCCAGGAGAACGCTGTCTACTGCATGAAGTGGACGCTAAATTTGTGAAACCGGTAATCCTTGCGGACAAGGAAGTTCTGACTGTTTGGGGCCGAATTGAAGAGGTAAATAGAGAGCTGGGATTCATCCGGCTGAAAGCCAGAGTTTGGAATCAAAAGGGTGAAATTGTTTCGCGGGCAAGAATTATGGCGGGGGTACTGTAGGATGGAACATAATATGCTGATTTTAGGTGCGTCCTCTGATCTGGCCGCAGCGTTAATTCTAAAAGTTGCGGCGAATTATCAAACGATTTTTGCGCATTATTATTCCAACAAAGAAGTTCTGGAACAGCTGCAACAGATGGTCCCATGTGAATTGCAGCTGATTCAGGCAGACTTCACTGATGAGCAGGCTACAGCAAATTTGGTGGATGAGGTGGATGCCAGTGGTCAGAGCATTACGCATATTGTACACTGCCCATCCTCAAAAGCGGAGAACGTGCGCTTTAAAGACCTGTCATGGAAAACTTATGAGCATATGTTGAATACGCAGCTTCGGTCATTATACTATGTACTACATAGGATGCTGCCAGATATGGCAAAAAGGAAGTATGGCAAAATAGTCAGCATTTTAACGTCTTACACAACAGGGACGCCACCTGCTTTTGGGAGTCCATATGTCACGGCAAAATATGCCCAGTTAGGTTTTTTAAAAGCCCTTTCGGTCGAATATGCGAGAAAAAATGTCCAAATCAACGCGGTTTCTCCCAGTATGGTGGAAACAAAGTTTTTAGATGACTTGCCGGAGTTGATTGTACAAAAAAGCGCGCAGGAGCATCCATTGGGAAGGAATGCCCGAGTGGAGGATATTGTGCCAGCGATTGAGTTTTTGCTGTCTGATGGGAGCGGCTTTATGACAGGACAAAATCTGTTAATCAGCGGTGGTGAAAGTATTTAAGCAAAAGGATGTCCTTTATTCACTTTTACACAATCTTTTCGGGGCTCTCATTTGCGGACGACAATCCCGCCGAGCGGGCTATTGTCACCGGTCAGATTCCCGGCGTAAGCGCCGATTATGGACGCGCCGGAGCACTATATCACCGTCATCGACCGTTGCGGCTTCTTTGAGGTCACAGAACTGTCCAGGGACGACTTGCACAGGAACGAAATGTATAAGACCACCGCCGAAAGGAGCAAGTTGCAAAAGAGCTTTGCCAGTTATGAAGCCCATCTGCTTTCCCTGGAAATGTACGCCAGCATCCGTCCCTTTGAGCCGGTCTATCTGTCCAGAATTGCCCAACTCACCAACAAATCCCACCAGTTCAATCTGACCACCCGCCGCTATACCGAACCCGAGATGCAAGAGCGTGCGGAGGGCAGTAGCTACATCACCTTATACGGAAAATTTGTCGACAAGTTTGGGGACAACGGTGTTATCGCCGTTGTCATAGGCCATATCGACGGAGCAGTGCTGGACATTGAGCTGTGGCTGATGAGCTGCCGCGTACTGAAACGAAACATGGAGCATGCCATGCTGGACGCCCTTGTAAAAGGTCGAAAAGGGCTGGTGTGACAACGCTGCGTGGCTATTGTTATCGGATCGCGAAAAACAACATGGTTAAAGACTTTTGCCGGGACTTCGGCTTTGCCCTGGCTGCGTCCGACGGGGACGACGCCGTTTGGGAGCTTCCCATCACCGAATATGAAAATAAAAATACCGTTATTAAGGCAAATGAGGTGCAGGAAAATGAAAAGAACTGAAATTTTTGAGCGGCCGAACAGCATATTCCGCAAGGGGTTTGACGACGACTCCATCACTGTGACCGGCGTTACCACCGCTGCGCACATCGACGGGTGGGATTCGCTGATGCACATCACCCCCATTTCAGCGGTGGAGGATGAATTTGATATCTTCTCCAATATGGAGGAGGTATAAATTATCATGGCCCTTACTTCTTTCGAGTTTCTTCTGTTTATTTCAGCCGTCTTTTTAGGGTATTTTATTTTCCCGAAAAAATACCGGTGGGTTTGGTTGTTGCTCACCAGCATATATTTTTATTTGAGCGCCAGCGTTATCTGCGTCAGTTTTCTCCTGCTGTCTATTACTTCGTCGTACCTGTTTGGAGTCTACTGTAACCAGCTTACCGCAAAACGGGAGAGCTTTTACGAGGAAGAAACGGACAAGGAGTTGTGTAAGGCATACAAAAAGCAGCTTGAGCAAAAACGCAAACGGGCCGCAGCTGCTGTAATCCTATTCAACCTTGCTATCCTGGGGGTGTTGAAGTACGCTGGATTTGTGTTTGAAAACATCTCCCGGATTGTAAGATTGTTCATCCCCGTGTTCGGCCTTCCGGGGCTGGAGCTGGTACTCCCTCTGGGAATCTCCTTCTATACATTTATGGCCATCGGTTACTGCATCGATGTCTATCGGGAGGTCATTGAGGGGGAGAAGAACCCCTTTAAGCTGGCGCTTTTTCTTTCCTTCTTTCCACATATCATACAGGGCCCCATTGATCGGTATGACGAGCTGGCCTTTCAGCTCTATGAGGGCCATTCCTTTGACTACGACCGGGTAACCCAGGGCCTGTACCGTATGCTTTGGGGCTTTTTTGAGAAACTCGTTGTTGCGGACAGGCTGGCCATCCTGGTAAATACAGTTATCGACAACAGTAACAGCTATAGTGGGCTGTACCTGGTGATCGCCATATTTTGCTACGCCGTGCAGATTTACGCAGATTTTGCTGGGTATATGGATATTGCCCTAGGTGCAGCAAAGATCATTGGGATTAGCCCAGCCGAAAACTTTGATGTTCCATATTTCGCGGCCACCATACCAGAATTCTGGCGCCGATGGCATATGACGCTGGGCAGCTGGTTTCGCGACTACTTGTTCTACCCAATTCTGCGCAGTTCCTTCTGCAAAAAAATTACCAAGGGATTGCAGGGCAAGGTTGACAAAAGCACTATCGGGACGATCACAACGTGCTTAGCTCTCTGCGTGGTATGGTTCACGACCGGACTCTGGCATGGCGCCAGCTGGCATTATATCGCTTGGGGCGTCTATTATGGGGTGCTCATTATTTTGTCAACTGTGACAAAACCATTTACAAAGCGCATATCAAAGATGCTTAGAATTAACCGCGATACTAATAGGTGGAAACTGTACTGCATAGCAAAGACGTTTTTGTTGGTACTGCTGGGATATATCTTCTTCCGCGCCAAAAGTTTGATTTGCGCCATCAGCATCATATTCAGGATTGCAACAAAATTTGCGCCAGCCTTCAATGCGCCCAATACGGACTTTGGCCTTGACTGCCAGGATATGGTTGTCGCTGTGGCGGGGATTCTTGTGCTGTTCATTGCGGATATGCTGAAATACCATAAGGTGGACATACTGAAGCTCTTTCGCTGGCTCCCGCTTGCTATCCGCTGGCTGATTCTCTACGGCACCATCGCCGTAATCCTCCTGTTCGGCATCTATGGTCCCGAATACGATCCCTCGTCGTTTATCTATTTTCAATTTTGAGGAGGAAGGATATGAAAACAGTGAAACGACTGATAAGCACAGTATGCTTTCTGCTGATCCTGGTTGTACTGCTCAATGGTTTGACCTTTATTACCAGGGATAAAAGCGAATCCAACCATATACTTTCGTATTACGATGAAGAGGAAAATTCCCTGGACGTCGTATTTGTGGGGTCAAGCCACACAATGTGCAGTGTCTATCCCATGGAACTGTATCACGAGTACGGAATTACGTCATATGACTGTGCCTCCTCAGACCTTGCCCTGCCACAAGTCTACTATCTGGTGGTGGAGGCGTTGAAAACGCAAAAACCGAAGATCCTGGTGCTTGACATTTCGGGCGTCGCGTGGCAGAACGTTAAGAGTGGCCCGCCTGAGTTTGCCCACATTCAGCTTGACAACATGAAGTGGTCCCTCAACAAGATGACGGCGATTAACGATTTGTTTGAAAATCCCGGTGACCGCCTCGAATACTACTTTCCATTATTGAAATTCCACACACGCTGGAAGGAACTGATATTGAAATTCTACACACGCTGGAAGGAACTGAGTCCCAAGGATTTTAAAAGCCCCAAGGATTTTGAAAGGACCACCGACGTTTCTAAAGGCGCATACATAAGTGAGGTGGTTTTGGAAAACCCAGAACCGGTTGAAATTATGCCTGAGGATTATGTAGGACAGATATCGGAGTACGCGGAGGCATATCTTCGGAAAGCGCTGGACTACTGCTGCAGCCAAAACGTACAGGTTTTGCTTTTAAACCCGCCGTCTCTGGAAGACGAGACGGACCAAAGGAAGTATAACGCTGTATACGCCATTGCAGAGGAATACGGCTTCCCGTATCTGAATCTCATGCACCATTGGGATGACATCGGGTTTGATTATACTACTGATTTCAGAGACACTGGGCACTGTAATCGGTCAGGGGCGGAAAAGGTTACCGCATATATGGGGAAATTTCTGAAGGAAAACTACGAACTTCCAGACCGGCGTGAAGACTCCACATATGCGACCATCTGGAATGACGCTTACAACCAGTATGTATCCAGGTATTTTTAGCATGACGGAGCCGCGTTCTTAAACAAATCAGCATATGATAACTGTTGAGAGGCAGTTGAATATTCCCGGCAGTCGATAGGCCAGGCAGCTTCAGTATTATCAATGTGATGCGGAAGAGCAGCACTGCGATTTCTTTGCCTAGTAGAGCCCCAGCGAAAATCATAGGCAGCGCCAAGAGCTTTACGAATGTTTCCGCAACCCATTGAACAAATAACGCAATCAATTTTGTTTCTATCCGAGAGCGGGAGTAGCAAGCAATGTCCCGGTATATACCGGGACTCGCTTGTTGGTGGCTAACCGCCCCCAAGCCCCTGTAAAACCGGGCGCGACCCGGCAGAAAGTTTTTTGTAAAAAGAAAGCCGCATCAGTCAAGGAATTGCTTGGACTGGACACAGCCCAGCTTAACCAGGCTTTGCTCTGCGGGGGCGCTCCCTTGATTTGCTCCCTCTCCCTTGACTACTGCTTGTCTGCTTTTACACAACTTTTTCTGTCGAGTCCCTGTTTCATTTTAGCATGAAAAGTGCCTGCCGCACGACGGTCTTTGTCTTTTGCCGCCGTGCGGCAATTAATTTATCACTTTAATGCTCTTTTCCGGGTATAGCATTAAGGATATAGCCCCACTTTGTATTGATATTGAATTGAATTTGTGTTTTGTGTGAAGATGACTTTTACTTTATGTTCTCAAACTGCACATATTCTTCGGAAGTTGTGATGGAGATATTGCTTGTACTGTACGTCCCCATAATCTCCTGGAGTTTTGCCACAATATCTGCCTCGCTCATTTTCAGCAGCTCCTCTGTATCACTTTCATTATATGCATCTGCTGCCGCACGACAAAAAGGGTGCAAAATTTGATTGCAGAGAAAAATTTCACACACACTCCACATTCCTATGGTACACTACCCGCCAAAGGAGGTACATCAATGGCGACAATATTGATTGTTGAGGACGATCACAAGACCAACGAGGCAATCTGTGAATATATCAAACCCACGGGGCACACGGTTATCCCGGCCTATGACGGTGGGGAGGCATTACAGCTTTTCGCGCAGAACCCCGTTGACCTTGTTGTGCTGGATATTATGCTGCCCCATGTCAGCGGCCTGTCCGTCCTGCATGAGATTCGGCGAACAAGCACCACGCCTGTGCTTATGCTCACGGCAATCGGGGACGAGTACACGCAGGTCATGAGCTTTGACGAACAGGCTGACGATTACATGACAAAGCCCTTTTCCATGGTGCTGCTGGGCAAGCGGATTACCGCGCTCCTGCGCCGCAGCGGGCAGACCGCCCCCGTCCAGAAAATGACCTTCGGGGATGTGACCGTCGATTTCTCCGGCTATACCGCCAGTGATGGCAACGGGAAAATTGACATTATGCCGAAAGAGATCGACCTGCTCCGGCTGCTGGTGGAGCATAAAGGATTGGTACTGACACGCTCACAGATTTTAGACGAGCTATGGGGTGCGACTGCCCGATCATAGACCGAACCGTTGACACCTACATCAAAAACCTGCGGAAAAAACTGCGGCTTGACTGCATCGTGACAGTCAAGGGGATTGGATATAAATTTGAGGTGCAGCCATGAAGCAATTAAAACTATTCCCCAAGATTTTTCTATATACCCTGGGCATCATGCTTTTTGTTGTTGCCGTAACCCATGGCCTGATCTATCTGCTGGCCCCACGGATGCAGCTTGCAATGAGTACCCAGGAGGATGTTGTCATCAGCATCAGGCAAGAGGAATTTGTAACCGAGGCGGTAAAAAAGGCCCTGCCGTTTTCGTTGAGCTGTTCCCTGGTCATATCCGTGGTATGCTCCTTGCTGCTCTCTAAGGCAATCACGGACCCAATCAAGAAAATTTCCGCGTCAACGGAGAAAATGATGGAGTTAGATCGTGGGGCAAGCTGTTCTGTCTATACAAGGGATGAAATCGGTACGCTGGCGCAAAATGTCAACGACCTATATTCCAATCTACTATCCACCATTGAACAGTTAGAACAGGAAAAGGACGCCGTGCGAGATATGGAACGGGCCAAGGTAGATTTCTTGCGGGCCGCGTCCCATGAATTGAAAACCCCTGTGACGGCGCTGAACGCAACGCTGGAAAACATGATTTTGGGCGTTGGAAAATACCAAGATTACGCAACCTATCTGCCGGAATGTAAGGAGATGGTGGAGCAGCTCGCCCACATGATACATGAGTTTTTGGAAACCTCAAAGCTAAATGCCGCTGACGAGGCCCCTAAAGCTGTCGATGTGTCGGACCTGCTGACAGAACTATGCGAATCTTACCAAATGATAGCGGCGGCACATCAGATTTCATTCTCCCTTGACGTGCCGGAACAGTTTCCCGCAACGCTCCCTGTCAGCTCGTTCCGCAAAGCGGTGTCCAATGTTCTCGCCAACGCCGTGGCCTATACCGGGGCTGGGAAATCGGTATCAGTCTACATGGAAGAGCGCAGCCTTGTGATTGAAAACGAGTGCGACCCCATCCCGACCGACGAGATCCGCCGCTTGTTTGAACCGTTCTATCGCCCTGACTTCTCCCGGAGCCGGGAGAGCGGCGGCAACGGCCTGGGGTTATATATTGTAGACACGCTTTTGACTGCCATGCGCCTTTCCTACTCGTTTACGCCCATGAAGTCCCCGCTGGGGATGTGCTTCACCATTCAGCTATAAAGAAAGCTCCCCACACCGGGGGAGCTTTTTTCATTTTCACGTTAATTCCACGCCTGTTTCATATACATTCCACATTGGGGTGCTATGCTACGGGTGCGTTCAGAGGAACAGCATATCAATATGGAGGTACGAAAATGAACGTATTCAAACGAGCGTGGCTGTATGTCACGCGAAAACGGGGGAAAACCGCACTATTGTTTGCGATTCTGCTGATTATGGCAACCTTTGTCCTGACGGGCCTTTCCATTTGGAAAGCATCGGAGGCCGCACAACTCGCCCTCCGCCAGAGCTTGGGCGGCAAGTTCGACATTTTCGTGGATTGGGACAACAGCCCCTATGTGGTCAGAGAGCAACTCAGCGAGGAATACGACGAGGAAACCGGCAAAACATCAAACAGTTTTCTTGTGTATTCCACGGTGCAGTTTACGCCGGAGAATATCGCCGCGATCAAAAAAGTTTCCGGCGTGAAGTATTGCGGAGCGCGGCAGGATAACCTTCTTCCCTTTGAGGGGCTTTCCCTGTTTCCCGGAACCGTCCCAACCGACCCCAAATATCAGGGATATACAAAGGCGCTGGGTGTCTGTAACACAGAGGATGATGAACTCTTTACCTCCGGCACACTGACGCTGGATGAGGGGCGGCATATTTCCACGGATGATACCTATGTGGCAATCATCAGCCAAGATTTGGCGGAGCGGAATGAGCTGAAAATAGGAGGTTACATGACCGCCCATAGCTACGATACGGAAGATCAGGGCTATACCGGGCAGGAGATACGGGTACAGATCGTCGGGCTGTTCACTCCGAACGTGGTGGAGCAGTTTGGAGAAACTGTTACCACCTACGACATGATTCAAAACCGGGTGTTCGTCGATTTGCAAACATCGAAAGAGCTGGACGGTGGCACGATCAATTACGGCTTTCATGTACTCCATGTTGCCATAGACGATCCGCAGGATATGGAGCGGGTGGTGGATGATGTGAAGGCCCTGCCGGGAATCGACTGGACCGCTTTTATGATTGAGGCGGACAATGAAACCTACGAAAATGCCGCCGCGCCGCTGGCTGCGCTGAACGAGCTGGTTGTCACCCTGCTGGTGGTTATCATTGTTGTCAGCGCCATCATCCTGGCCCTGATTCTGACCCTTTGGACAAAGACCCGCATCCATGAGATCGGCGTGTTCCTGTCCGTAGGCATTAAAAAATCGGCTATTGTCGGGCAGTATTTGGTGGAAGTCCTGCTGATTGCCGTGCTTGCCTTTGGACTGTCCTACTTTACCAGCAATGCCATAGCGGGGCAGATCGGGAACCACCTGCTGGAACAGAGTACACAAGCGGAGCCGGGAGAGGATGATGCTGTTTCTGCTGCCGCTTCTGTTGAAATCGGCGCGGACAATCTCATACAAAATCCGTTACCCACGGAAAACAGCATCCAGGTATCGGTGGGGCTGGGTAACCTTGCCCAGCTCTATCTGATTGGACTTGCCATCATCATTGTGGCCGTCAGTGCATCGTCCATTACCGTCATGCGACTGAAACCGCGTGAAATCCTATCTAAAACGAGTTAAGGAGGGACCATCATGCCGACATTGGAATTGAAAAATGTTTTCTATTCCTATGACAAGGGAAAGGCCGTGCTGTCAAACGTCAGCGCGGAGCTGGAAACGGGGAAGATATACGCGATTCTCGGCCCGTCTGGATCGGGAAAGACCACGTTGCTGTCCCTGTTGGGCGGGCTTGATACGCCGACCCAGGGCAGCGTCCTGTTCGATGGGGCGGATATTGCAGCGACGGGGCTGGAGCATCACCGCAGGAACCACATTTCACTGATTTTCCAGAGCTATAATCTGATCGACTACATGACGCCCATTGAGAATGTGCGGCTCACCGCGAAGCGGGAGGCCGAACCCATTTTGGAGCGGCTGGGGCTGGAGCAGGACGAGGTTTCCCGGAATGTGCTGAAGCTGTCCGGGGGCCAGCAGCAGAGGGTGGCGATTGCGCGGGCACTGGCCTCCGACGCCCCGGTCATTCTGGCAGACGAGCCGACCGGGAACCTCGACGCCGACACCGCTGAGGAAATCACAGCGGTTTTGAAGGAAAGCGTCCATGCGTTCGGGAAATGCGTGGTGGTCGTGACCCACGACCGCGAGGTGGCGAAGCAGGCGGATGTGGTGCTGGAAATCAAACGAGGACATTTGAAAGAGAGGGAACTGTGATGAAAAAATTTATGATTGCGTTTATCTGTGTGTTGGCCTGCCTGACGCTGTTTACCGGCTGTACTGGCAAGAAAAACGACAGCCAGCAGGACAAGGAACGGGGGAACTCGGTAGAAATTGATGATGCTGACCTTGATGGCGCGGACATTGAGGTGGACGCACCGGGAAACTCCGACCTCCCGGAAGGTTTTACCTACACGTTCAGGGGCCCGGACAATGCAGATGGCATTGTCATTACACCGAGAGAGTAACGGCAAAAAGGAAGTCGCCGTGAGGTGGTGTGCCGCACCACCTCACGGGAGTTTCACCCCAACTGCCGTTTTGACAACTCCCTAAGGCGGAGTTTTATTGTTCTGATTCGTCTTGTTCATATATACCCCACCATCTGGTGAGGAGGGGTGCCTCCATTAAGTGGTGAGCGGGGCACAAGATTTTTCGTGCCTTGACCCATACTACGACCCATACGGCGATAGGACACAATGGAGCGGATAGCATGGGGAGGCTTTTCACGGGCTCCCACCCATTATTATCTGTGAGAAATACTGCGCAGTGCTGGAAGTGTAGGATGTCCGGGAGGAGCTGGCCCCGCTGCAGGAGTTTCCAAAATGGCAGACGAAAAAGACGTGGGAAAAGCGGACCGTGCGTGCGGAGGGGCAGAAGGGGTAGACGTCAGCGAGAGTGTTTTATACTTGTTCTATCTTCGTCTTGTTCTATTACCCCACCACCTGGTGAGGGGGAGTCCCCCCAACAAGTGGTGGGCGGAGTGCAATGAAACAGGCGGGAGCGGACGGGGATTCCCAATCCACTCCTGCCCTTTCCTGCTTCTGATTTTCTCACATCGCCTGGTCGATTACGCTGCCGATGGTGTCCGCCGCCTCCCGTTTCATCCGCTGGGTGGCGTGGGTGCAGGCTGCTTAAGAAGGACTTTTTATCGTTGCAGAAATATTCTATCTATTCGTCCGATTAAGATTTCCCGCTCGTTGGGAATATCCTCACTGAGTACCAGTTCCAGCAGCCCCTCCAGCACTCTGCCTACTTCTGGCCCTGGGGCCACACCTGCCGCCATGATGTCCCGTCCGTCCACAGCCAGATCCTTCAACGTGAGGCATTGCCGCTGAGCCAGGATCTGCTCCGCTTTGGCCTTGATTTTGTCCAGCTCCGCCAGACGGTCCCGCACTTTTTCCGGGGCCTGTCCCATATTGTCCGCCCGCTTGACCTCAAGGAGCTGGAAGAATGTCTCCGGCCCCAGGCGGTTGAGCCAGCGCCGGATGACCTGGCTCCTGGGCGGCAGCTGCGCGTCGTGGCGCTCCACCAGAAGCACCACCCGCTCCCGGGTTTTGTTGTCGAACTTCAGCGCCCGAAGCATCTGATCCGCCAGCCGGGCGCTCACCGCCGGGTGGCCGTAGAAATGGTCGATGCCCTGCTCATCGGTGGATTTACAGCTGGGCTTGCCGATGTCGTGGAGCAGCATGGTCAGCCGCAGGGTCACATCAGCGGGCGCGGCTTCCACCGCATGGATGGTATGCTCCCAGCCGCCCCAGCAATGCCAGGGGTTATGCTGCTCCAGCGTTACCAGCGGGCCCAGCTGCGGCCAGAACTGGCAGAACACGTCCGGGTACTGGCGCAGCACGTCCCCGGCACATTTGCCCACCAGCAGTTTACACAGCTCCACGTTGATCCGCTCCGCCGCCACCCGATCCAGCATGATCCGGTTTTCGTGGATCGCCTGGGCGGTGCGCCCCTCGATTTCATAAGCAAACACAGCGGCGAACCGCAGTGCCCGCATCACCCGCAGGCCGTCCTCTTGAAAGCGCTGGGCGGGCTCCTCCACACAGCGGATCAACCCGGCCTGAATATCGTCCGCGCCGCCAAAGGGGTCGCGGAGTTCCCCGTCCAAATCCATGGCGATGGCGTTCATGGTGAAGTCCCGCCGGGCCAGGTCCTCCTCCAGGTTGGGCACAAACCGCACGAAATCCGGGCGGCGGCTGTCGGAATAAGGCCCCTCTGTGCGGTAGGTAGTGATCTCGTAGGGCTCGCCGCCCTCCAACACAGTGACGGTGCCGTGCTTCAGCCCGGTTTCAATAATCCGTTGTCCAGCAAAACAGGCTTCCGTTTCCTCCGGCAGGGCGGAGGTGCAGATATCCCAGTCGTGGGGCGCCACGCCCCGCAAAAGGTCCCGCACACAGCCACCCACCAGGTACGCCTCGAACCCAGCGCCGGTCAGCGTCTGGAGGATGTGCCGCGCCCCGGCCGGTATGTCAGATCTCATCCCGCACCACCCTCTCGTTGACCTCCATCTGGAACGCTTCGATGCGGGCCAGATTGGGCGCTTCCGGGAGAGATGTGTTTTGTCTGGCGTATTCCAGCCGCTTTTCCAGATCGTTCAGCAGGTCGTAAAAGCCGGCGTTGAAGGTGTGGTCCGCACTCTGATAACGCCCGCTGCGGATATCCATGAGCAGGTCGTGGTCCGCCTCCCGATAGGTGACGATTTCCTCCCGCTCCAGGATATCCAGGCACATCAGGTACAGCCGCACCAGGTGCATGGCGTGCTTGTTCAGGTGGGCGTCATCCTTCTTTTTGTTGCGGTGGTGGATCTTATCGTAATTCCGGGTGATCTCGGTGAGCTCCCCCAGCATCCCGGTAAAGGCGCGCAGCGGGACGTTCTCCATGGCGATATCTGCCAGCACCTGGGGCCTGCCCTCCGCCTCGCCCACAGACAGCCTGATCTGCTCCGGGTTGAAGCTGCGGTACCGCTCCGGGAAGGAGAGCATGGCGTTCTCGCAGGAGCCCATGATGTGCCGCTCCTTGACCTCAGCAGGGTAGGCGTCGTGGGCCAGGGCGTTCTCCAGCCGCCGGAGCTGCTGGCCCGCATAGCCGCCAAAGGAGTTGACCGCCCGGCGGGAGAGGAACATCTTGCGCTGGTCGATGAGCTGTTTTCCAATGGGCGTCAGCACAAAGTAGTGCTCGGGCTTGCATCCCAGCAGCTCGATGGTGTTGGGGTTGCAGTTGATGAGCAGGCCCAGCAGCTTGTTGAAGCTGTACACGGTGGTGTCCGTATGGTCGTCTACAACCTGCTCAAAGCGGCCCATGCCCAGCAGGTCGGCCTTGCTGTTCAGGGTGCAGCCGCGGATATCAATATCGGAACCCTCCACGTTGGTGCCGTAGGCGTAGCTGCCTCCGTAGGTCAGGAAAATGACGTTCCGGCCTAGGCGGGGGTCGGTTTGCAGGAAACGGTACTGCGGTTGGTCCAAAAGATTCATGGAGTTCGCCCCCTTAATAATTGAAAAATCCGTTGCCCAGCTGAAAAATTCGTTGATACAGCCCATGAAACAGCTGGGCCTGCTTTGTGGACAGGGTAAAGTATATCTCGTTCACGCGCTGCTTTTCCTGTTCGGTAACTTCCATTGCCGACATCTGATACCAGCATAGGGGAAAACGGGTGGGAAGTCAATGAAAAAATGGTGCATAGGGAGCCGCATGGTGCCCGAAAGACCAACGTGCATTTTAAGTGGTCAGCATGTTTTACACGGCCAACTTCCCAGAAGTTTGCTGATTGTATTAAATATTTCGTTCTCCCAGCCCTTCGGTTTTGCCCCACTCCTCTGCCCTTCGCGTGAAGGTCTTGCGCGAAACGCCCAGCTGCCTGCCCGCGTCGGTGGCGGTGACACGGCCGTACCACCAGTCCTCCGCCAATTCGTCGAACTCCTCCGGCATTGGAATGCGGTCTGGACCAAAACGGACGCCCCGCGCCAAGGCCGCCGCGATGCCCTCCGCCTGCCGCTGGCGGATGAACTCCCGCTCGGTCTGAGCTACATAGCTGAGCAGTTGGAGCACAATGTCAGACACCAGGGTGCCTGTCAGGTCCCGGCCCTCCCGGGTGTCCAGCAGAGGCATATCGAGGACTACGATGGCGACGCGCTTTTCCTTTGTCAGGCTCCCCCACTGTTCCAAGATTTCCTCATAGTTCCGGCCCAGCCGGTCGATGCTCTTGACCACCAGAACATCCCCCGGGCGCAGCGTCAAAACCAGCTCACGATATAAGGGCCGGTCGAAGTTTTTCCCCGACTGCTTTTCTACCACGATGCGCTCCGCCGCCACGCCAAATTCCCGCAGCGCGATCAACTGCCGGTCCTCCCTCTGGCTCCGTGTGGACACGCGGGCATAGCCATACATAATGCCTGACATTCCAACCATCCTCTCTGCTTTGTGAAATGTCCTCATTATAATGGCGCCTGACAGTTGATGGCCATAATTTTCCAAATGCGAGACTGCAAATATGTAGAAAAAGGCTATTTCACGGCATTTTGTACCATTCTGTATCAAAAAACGCGGCCAGGTTGTATACAACCTGGCCAGAGAAAGGGCAGTATTTGAGCACTTGGATTTCAGGCAAAATTTTTCTGATAATGAGCTAAAGTTTTAAGGAATCGAGCCGATATAATAAAGCGAAAGCAGAAAGGAAAACGCGGCCAGGTTGTATAGAACTTGTCCGCGCCGCGGAGGGAGGCGCAGCTTTCAATGACGGGCAAAAAGGAAACTCAGCACACCGTCATCAAATTCCGCCTCCATCCCACCGAGGAACAGGCTGAGCTGATCGAAAAAACCTTCGGCTGCTGCCGCTGGCTGTGGAACCAGATGCTCTCCGATGTACAGGAGTTTTACGCCGCCACGGACGAACACTACATCCCCACACCGGCCCGCTACAAAAAGGAAGCCCCCTTCCTCAAAGAGGTGGACAGCCAACCCCTATGCACCGTCCACCAGAACCTGCGCAAAGCTTTCCTGGATTTCTTCCGCGCGCCGTCCAGGTTTGGATGCCCGCAGTTCAAGACCAAAAAGGCCAGAAAGGATTCCTTCACCGTCTAC
>JAAVHY010000013.1 GCA_014799485.1 Clostridiales bacterium
CCCACGGCGTTCCATCTCCCCGCATTATCGGACTGCTGCTCTGCATGATCTAATCATCCTCGACCATGGCGTTGTAGAGGCTGTAGAGCATCCGGCGGGTTTCATACAGGTTCCGAATGAAGATGTAGTCACCGTCCGGATTGTTGAACCGCCTGACTTCCGCCTTGGGCAGCTCAGGCTGGTCGAACTGGCTCCAGTCGCAGGTGGCGGTTGGCAGGAGCCCGACCGGCCCATCTGCGAAATAGTTCTTGTCGTACCGGCTCACATCCGTGATGGTGTAGTTGGTGCCATCGTCACAGCGGATCACATCGCCTGCCTGCGGGACATACTGTGAACCATCCTGCGGGATGTTGATGCTTCCATCTGCATTTTTGCTGAGTGTGGAGAGAGTGGTCTAGCTGGTTGCAGGGAGAGTCGCCGCCATTTCATAAGGCTTGTCCGGGTGAATAGTGACGATGTTGGCGGCAGCATCGTAGGTGACGCTGAAATCCACCGCTTCTCCGATGTCCCGGAGCTTGACATAGTTGCTGCCGCCGATTTCGTAGGCGGTGAGGCTGATTCGCTGATCATCCAGATAGAACTTCTGATTGCTGGGGTTGGCCATGAGGCCAGCCGCGGCCTGTGCCGCGGGACCGCTGACGGCGATCCCCGCCAGGATGCCTGCCGTTACCAGGGCGATTTCTTTTCTTCTGAGCATGATGGTTCCTCCTTGTATTGTAGTGGTTTTATCCTTTTGCAAACACTACAATATCGAAGAAAGTATCACAAGTCCAGCGAAAGATTTGCAACCCAATGGAGAAGAAAAACCACCAAAACGAAGCAGTTTACACAATTTATTGACATGCCAGCAGGAAGTTCTGCACCAGCCGCAAATAGAGATAGCGAATCTTTTTGCACTCCGCTCGTTTTAGAACGATCTGCAGCCTCTTTCGGACGGCGGCGGGATCTCTGGGAGAATCCTCGTTGACCGGGGAGGGGAACATCCAGCGAGAGGCTACAGATTTCTATGAGCTTTGCCGCAGCCTCGTCCCGTTTTGACAGGGTGTCGTGGCTGATGATGCAGTCGTGTTACCTCTGTTTCATAGGGCTTGTCCGGGCTAATGTGGACGGTGTTGACGGCGGCATCGTAGGCGACACCGAACCCGCCTCCTGTCCGATACCCCGGAGCTTCACAAAGTTGCTGCCGCCTGTCCCGTAGGCTTCCAGACTGACACGCTGTTTGTTGACGCAGAACCGCTGGTTGCTGGGGTTGAACATAAGGCCTGCAAATGCCTGTTTTGTGGGCTCCTTGACAGTGATCCCCATCAGGATGCCCGCCGTTACCAAGGCAATCTCTTTTCTTTGTAGACAGAGGTGCAATTCGGTGGAGGATATAAGAAGCATTTTGTATGAAACAGAGCTGGCAAAATCACAATTGGGTCGTGCGTAAAAGCACAAAGTTATATATCAAAATTTGTGCAAAATGTGGAACGAGGAGAAAATGGACAGACAAGTTTTAGCGAGAAAAGCAACAACCATACAACTTTTGGGCTTTTTTGCTAAAAGCTATTGAATTAGAACCTGGCCTTATGCTAGATTACAAATATGACCAGATGCGGTAAGGAGAGGAACAGACCGCACCTGAAAAATGAAAAGGAGTATTGTTATGAAAAAGAGGATTCTTAGCATTTGCCTGATCCTGGCGATGATGGCGACACTGCTGACCGCCTGCGGCGGCGCGAAAAACGCCACCTGGAAGGTCACCTGCCCTTGGGCCCCTTCTGGCGTGGCCGCTATGGTGAGCCAGCAGGCGGCAACCAAGTCCACTAGCTACTCTGATACCATCACCCTGGTAGCCGAGGCCATCAAGGGCGACGCCGCCACCGTGAACACCTGGGTGGCCGACACCAAGGCCAACGATACCGAATTGGTGTTTGTGGGCGAGGGCCTGCTTTCCATCACCTCCATCCTGGACCCGGCCAAGATGCAGTTCGGCTATGAGGACTTTGTGTTTGTGGAGAACCTGTACTCCTCCATCTTCGTTCTCTCCGCCGATGCCAAGCTGAACATCAACAGCATCGCCGACCTGGAGAGCTATGTGCAGCAGGGCAACGAGATCAGCGTGGCCGTCAACGGAGCCACCGGTTCTGAGGCATTCCTAGCCGCCGCTCTGTTCGGTGCCATGGGCGCGGGCGACAAGCTGAAGCTGACTCCCTATCAGTCCGCTGCCGAGGCCGCTCAGGCCGTGGCCAGGGGCGAGACCCAGTTTGCGGTCTCCCATCAGTCCCAGATTCTGGAGACCTACCAGCAGAACGGTGTGACCGTGGTGTGCGCATTCGACGAGAACGACATCGCCAACGGTCCCTTCGCCGGCGTAGAGGGTGTGGGTCAGCACGGCTACCCCTACTTCCGCAACCGCTGCTTCGTTATGGCCCGGGCTGGCACCGATGCCGGCAAGGTTACCGAGCTGAAGGAGCTGTACGATAAAATCCTGGCCGACCAGGAAGTGGCTGACTGGCTGCATGACACCATGCTGCTGGAGGTGGACACCATGTCCGTGGCGGATGTGGAGGCTCACATCGACAACGTGAAGAATATCGTCAACGAGTATAAGGATATCGTTGCCGGCTGATCTGAGTACCACAGCTGATAAGCGGGGGAATGGGATCGGGAAGGAATCCCGCCCATTTCCCCTTTTGTTCTCTGAAATATGAAAGGAGGTCCCTTATGAAGTGGGTGGAACAATTTAATGACCGCATGGACGCCTGGGGCCGGAAGCTGCAGGAAAAAGAGGTCCGGATTCCCGTGGACCTAGTCACCGGCGTGGTATTTTTCCTCTTTGCTCTGGTGATCTTGCTGGTCATGCCGGATCAGGTGGCCGTCTCCGAGAAGGACGTAGTCAATGGGCGGGCCTTTCCCACTCTGCTGATGATAGTGATGATGCTGTGCTGCGCCGTGCTGGTGGGTAAGGAGCTGTATAAGCTGGCCACCAGACAGCCCATGAATTGGAAGGTCATCAACGTACTGGTGGAGGCCAAGGCGCTGGTTATTCTGGCCATTCTGGTAGGAACATGGTTCCTCAGTAAGGTGACAGGCTTGTTTGTGGTGGGTGCGGTCTTTTGCTGTCTGGGCTTTTTACTCTACTTCCGGTGCAGAAAGAAGTCCTACTATGTTATCACGCTGGTGCTGGCGGTGGCCATTTGGGCGGCATTCCGCTTTGCCCTGGGCGTGGACTTTTAAGGGGGGAGGCGGAGCATGTTACAGCATATCGTTCCAGCCACCGGCCTGCTGTTCACGCTGGAAAATATCCTGTGGATTAACATCGGTGTGTTCATCGGCTCAGTATTCGCGGCCATTCCAGGCCTGAGCGTGATTCTGTGCGTCATTCTGTTCCTGCCTGTTACCTACTCCATGACCGCCATCCCCGGTATGATGTTCCTGTTGGGCATTTACTGCGCCGGCGGCTACGGTGGCAGCGTGTCCGCCATTCTCATCAACACCCCCGGCACTCCCCATGCGGCGGCCACCATGTTGGACGGCCATCCCCTGTCGGAGCGGGGGCGGACCAAAGCGGCGCTGAAGATTGCCCTGTACGCCTCCACCTTCGGCGGCGTGTTCTCTGCCCTGATGCTACTGTTTTTGGGGCCCCAGGTGGCTAAGGTCGCTGCCCAGCTGGGAACGGCGGAGTACTTCATGGTCTGTGTTTTTGGCCTGACCATCATTGCGGGCGTGTCGGGGAAGAGCATGATCAAGGGTCTGGTTTCCGCCTGCCTGGGTCTGCTCATCTCCTGCGTCGGCTCCGATCCCATGACCAGCTATGACCGCTTTACCTTTGGTATTTCCCGGCTCTATCTGGGCCTGGACCTGGCCATCTGCCTCATCGGCCTATTCGCCCTGGTGGAGATCATGGCCAAGGCGGAGAAGCCGCTGAACCGGCTCAATCTGGATACCGCCCGGATCAAGGACGACGGGGCGATCACCAAAGCGGAGTATAAACGCATAGCCCGGCCAGTGCTGCTGTCCTCCCTCATCGGCGTGATGGTAGGCATCATCCCCGGCACCGGGGCCTCGGAGGCATCCTGGTTCAGCTACAATACTGCGAAGAACATGTCCAAACACCCGGAGGAGTTCGGTCACGGCTCCGTGGAGGGGATCGCCGCCGCCGAATCGGCCAACAACGCCGTTACCGGCGCCACCCTCATTCCTCTGCTCACCCTGGGTATTCCCGGGGACGGGACGGTGGCAATTATGCTCTCTGCCCTGATGATCAACGGCCTGAATCCCGGTTTAAGCCTGTTTACCACCCAGGGCGACATTATGTACGCTATCATGCTGGGATTGATTTTGGTAAACGTCTTTATGTTCCTTCAGGGAAAATTCCTCACCAACCTGTTTGCCAAAGTGGTGTCCATTCCTCAGGAGATCCTGACCCCCATTATCGTGATTTTCTGCTTTGCGGGGGCCTACTCGGTCAACGAAAACTACTTTGACATGGGCGTGGCCCTGGTCTTCGGTATCCTGGCCTGGATTTTGCGCAAACTGGAGCTGCCTCCGGTGCCCATTCTGCTGGGCCTGGTGCTGGGCAGCATGACGGAAACCAACTTCCGCCGGGCCCTGCTTATTTCCAACGGCAGCCCTGCCATCTTTTTCAGCAGTGTCTACTGCATCATCTTCCTGGTCCTGATCGTGGCGGCAGTGGGTACCATTGTCCGGGGCAAGATGAGGGAGAAAAAAGCTGCCGCACAAAAGGAGGACTGACACGTGCCCAATAATATTATCTTCTACTTTACCGACCAGCAGCGCTGGGACACCTGCGGCTGCTTTGGCCAGCCGTTGGATATCACGCCCAACCTGGACCGGCTGGCCAGGGAGGGAGTCAAGTTTGACAACGCATTCTCTCCTCAGCCGGTGTGCGGCCCCTGCCGGGCCCTGTTCCAGACAGGCAAATACCCTACCGAAACGGGCTGCTTCCGCAATAACATCATGCTGCCCGCCGGGGTGAAGACTCTGGCAAACTACATTGAGGACGCGGGCTATGAGACCGCCTATATCGGTAAGTGGCACCTGGCCAGCGACGGGGAGCTGGAGAAGCCCCCGACGATCGACCACACCGTCACCGCCATCCCCCGGGAGCTGCGGGGAGGCTACACCGGCTTCTGGCGGACTGCCGACGTACTGGAGTTCACCTCCCATGGCTATGACGGCTTTGTCTTTGACGAAAACGACCGCCGTATTGACTTCAAGGGTTACCGGGCCGACTGCATCAACGACATGGCCCTGGAGTTTTTCGACCAGTATGACGGCAAAAAGCCCTTCTTCATGACCATCTCCCAGATCGAGCCCCACCACCAGAACGACCATAAGCACTACGAGGGCCCGGAGGGCTCCAAGGAGCGGTTCAGGGATTTCATCCTGCCCGAGGACCTGAAGGCTTTGAAGGGCAACGCGGCGGAGGAGTACCCGGACTATCTGGGCCAGTGCGCCAGCCTGGACGAGAACCTGGGCCGTCTGGTGACCAAGCTGAAGGAAAAGGGACTGTATGAGAGTACCGTCATCATCTTTGCCTCCGATCACGGCTCCCACTTTATGACCCGGAACCGGGATTCCCACCTCAACGGCTACGACGACTACAAACGCTCTTGTCACGACGCCTGCCTCCATGTGCCCCTGGTCATTGCCGGCGGGCCATTCAGGGGGGGCGTGGCTGTGGAGGAGCTGGTGAGCACCGAGAGCCTGCCCAAGACGATCCTGGCCCTGGCCGGAGTGGACGTGGGCGACGCTATGATTGGGGAAAATCTTCTTGACGTTGTGGAGAAAAAAGACGATAATAGACCTAATGAAGTGTTTGCGCAGATCTCCGAGAGCCGGGTGGGCCGATGCATCCGTACGGCGCGGTATACCTATTCCGTCTATGCCCCCGGCGTCAACGGCGGCGAGGCGGCGGCTTCTGACCGGTATGCGGACGATTTCCTCTATGACATGGAGCAGGATCCCTATCAGCTGAACAATGTGGTGGCTGACCCCGCCTATGTCCAGGTAAAGCTGGAACTGCGGGAGCGGCTGCTGGACTGGATCAAGAAGGCGGAGGGAGCCAGACCCGTTATTACCGACTGAGAAGGGCTGCGCAGCCGCTGGGAGGGCGTTATGAGAGAGCTGGATGGGAAGGCAGAGAAGGTCTACCTATGGGTGCGGGCCTACATTGAGGAGAACAAGTTCTCAAATAATTCCAGGATACCCTCGGAGAATGCCCTGTGCCGGCGGCTGGACGTCAGCCGGGAGACCGTGCGCCGGGCTCTGGAGCGCCTGACAGAAGAAAATCTTCTCCTTCGGGTGAAGGGAAGCGGCACCTACATCAACAAAGAGGAGGCTCTGTCCTGGGAGCTGGGAGGCAGCGGAGGGAGGACCAAGATCGGCCTTATCCTCCAGGGCCAGGACGGCAATGCCAACTCCAGCCTGATGGAGGGCATCCGCAGTATCCTGCCCTCCGACCAGGTAGACCTGCGTACCTTCCTCACTGACAACAAGTTTGCCAATGAGCGCCGCTGTCTCCAGGCAGTGATGAACCAGGGGTTTCAGGGCTTTATTGTGGACGGCGTCAAGGCCAGCCTTCTCAACCCAAATCTGGACTGTTATCAGAAAATCTATCAAAAAAGGATCCCGGTCATCTTTTACAACAATTACTATAAAAACTTAAAGTGTCCCCGGGTGGTGGTCAACGACCTGAGGTGCGCGGAAGAGCTGATCGGCCTGCTGATCCGGGAGGGGCACCGGAATATTGCCGGGATTTTTGTCTCTGACAACTACCAGAGTATTGAGAAGTTTCAGGGCATGGCGGCTACCCTCCAGAAAAACGGTGTGGAGTATCAGGATGATTACATCAAATGGTGCGTGTCCAACGAGGCCCACGACGAGCGCTTTGCCCGCTCCATCGACCGCTTTTTGAAGCGCCTGCCTCACTGCACGGCGGTGGTCTGCTGCAACTACATGATCTACCAGTTGGTGCGGCAGGTGCTGGAGAAACAGGGCAAACGGGTGCCGGAGGACTGCTCCCTGGTGTGCTTCGATTATTCCAGCGAGGACTGGGAGGCGGAGGGCGTGACCTGTTCCATCCACCAGGGCCATCGGATTGGGCGGGAGGTGGCTTCCCGCCTGATGCGGATGATCCAAAACCGGGATTGTGCCGATCTGGGCTACACCTGTGTTTTGCCTCCGGAAATCTATCTAGGCCGTTCGGTTGGTCCTGTCAGAAAGTAATCAAAACGGGCCGCCCATCAGGGCGGCCCGCTTCAAAGCTGTAAGCAGAGGAGGAATCCCCTATGCCGCCACTGAGTATTTTAGTCAAACCGGCCTCCAGTGCATGCAACCTGCGCTGTGCCTACTGCTTTTATGCCGACGAGGCTCAGCTGCGCCACATACCCAATTATGGTTTGATGGGACCGGAGGTGAGTCATGCCCTGATCAAAAAAGCGGCGGGAGCGGCAGAGGGCTCCATCACCTTTTTGTTTCAGGGCGGCGAGCCCACCCTGGCGGGGCTAGACTTCTACCGGAGTTTTACGAATCAGGTCAAACAGACGGTTTCCCCGTCACTGGCGGTTCAGTATGCCATCCAGACCAACGGCATATTGCTGGATGAGGCGTGGTGCAGTTTTTTGAAAGAAAACCAGTTTCTGGTGGGCCTCTCCCTGGACGGAAACCGGGAGTGCCACGACCGCTTCCGCCGGGATGGGGCGGGAAAGGGCACCTATGACCGGGTACTGCGGGCGGCCCGGTTGCTGGAACGAAGCGGTGTGGAATACAATGTCCTGACCGTGGTGACCGGCTATCTGGCCAGGCATATTCAGGGTGTCTTTGGGGCGCTTTGCAGGGGCGGGTTCCGGTTCCAGCAGTACATCCCCTGTCTGGACCCCCTGGAGGAGGCGAGGGGAAAGCGGAGCTATTCCTTGTCCCCGGAGGAGTACGGCAGATTTTTGAAAACCCTGTTTGATCTGTGGTATCGGGAGCTGGAACAGGGGAAATACTGGTCTGTCCGCTATTTTGACAACCTGGTGTGGATGCTGGGCGGACATGCCCCGGAGCAATGCTCCATGCGGGGGTGCTGCGGCTTGCAGTATCTGGTGGAAGCGGACGGCGGCGTCTATCCCTGCGATTTTTACGGCCTGGACGAATACCGGCTGGGGAACGTCTGTCAGAACAGTTGGGAGGAGCTGGATCAGGCCAGGGAAGGTATGAAGTTTGTCCAGGCGTCGGAACGCGTCCCGGCGGAATGCAGAAGCTGCCGGTGGTATCCGCTGTGCCGCAACGGCTGCCGGCGTGACCGGCTGATGGAAGGCGGCGAACTGGGCCGCAATTACTACTGCCGGGCCTATGCGGATTTTTTTGCCTATGCTCTCCCACGGCTGGAACGGGTGCGCAGTCTTTTGCGGCGCACCTGACGAATCCAAATCAGAGGTGTTTGTATGCTGATATTTTTTGCGGTGAGTCTGCTTGCCAGCACGGTGGGCGCCATTTGCGGAATTGGCGGAGGCGTGATCATCAAGCCGGTGCTGGATCTGCTCCACCTGGAGACGGTGTCTGCCATCAGTTTTTTATCTGGCTGCACGGTGTTGTCTATGAGCAGTTATTCCGTAGGGAAGTCCCTTTTGGCAAAGGAGCATAGCGTTGCCCTGTCTACCGGGACGCCCCTGGCCATTGGAGCTGCGGTGGGCGGTTTGGCGGGAAATCAGCTGTTTGCGGCGGTTCGGCAGTTGTCTGGAGCCCCTGACCGGGTGGGAGCGGTTCAGGCCGCCTGTCTGGCTTTGGTGACGACCGGAACCTTGCTGTATACCTTGAATAAAAACCGTATCACCACCCATAGGGTGCAAAATCCCGCAGCCTGTCTTGCAATTGGTTTGGCTCTGGGCTGCATGTCCAGCTTTTTGGGAATTGGAGGCGGTCCCATTAATCTGGTGGTGCTGTATTACTATTTCAGCATGGATACCAAAACTGCTGCCGCGAATAGTCTATATGTGATCTTTTTCAGTCAACTGTGCAATCTGCTTGCCACATTTGCAACCAATGCGCTTCCGGACATTCGCTGGCCTGTACTGGCGCTTATGGTAACAGGTGGAATTGGCGGTGGGATTATTGGCAGGAAATTGAACAAACAAATCGAGGGACGAACTGTAGAACACTTATTTATTGTTCTGATGGTGATTATCATTTGTATCAGTGTATTTAACACATGGCGATATGCAGTTCAATGAGCGGAAAATAAAAGGCCCTTTCTTTAAGCTTCTGGTTTTCGCAGAAATGATGTGTAGCTTTTCATTGTAGACAAGGTGCAATTCGCTGCAGGGAAATCTGGAAGATGTTCTTGCGCTAAGGCGTTGAGAATGGCTCTTTGATCACATAGCCAGCCGCAGATAGAGGAAATCGTCCATCGGAGTGATTTCTCCTCCGATGGACGGCGTATTTTTATCAGCTCGCTTTGGGAGCGGCCTTTATCCGCTCTTTCTCGGCAGCAATTTCAGCTTTTATCTCAAGGATCATTTCTGCCAA
>JAAVHY010000014.1 GCA_014799485.1 Clostridiales bacterium
ACAGGAAGCTGTCGTCGATCTGCTCCTTCTCCATCACGGCGTGGAGCAGGGGGACGATGCGCTCCCGGAGGGTGGCGAAAAATTTGTCCAGGTACTCCATGTTCACCCCGCGCTCGTACTCGTTGAGCAGGGCGTCGTAAGGGGCCTTGGAGCTGTCGTAGTACCCGGCGAACTTGATGTTGAAGGCCACCAGCTTTTTCAGCACGGGCCGGAACAGCTCGAAATCGCTGGCCTCCTTGGCCCGGTGCCACACGTCGCTGGCCTCGTTGGTCAGCATGGCGTATTCCATGTACTCGTCCGCGGGGATGCGGGTGAGCTGGTCGTAGCTCCGTTTCAGCTCTTCCACCTGGCGGCGGATGGGATGCTCCAGCTCATCCTTGCGCGCGCCCAGGAAGTCCAGCAGCTCCCCCACCTCGGGGGAGGAGAACAGCTTGTGCTCTTCCCCGGCCAGGACGCCCAGGGCCACCCCCCGGCCCTCGGCGGTGTCCTTGGGGGCCACGGTGGTGCCGTCCAGGTACAGGGAGGAGGACGCGCAGTGATAGGCGTACAGCTTTTTTTGCAGTTCGGCCAGCTTGGCCAGTGCTTCCTTCAGTTCCATTGCGATTTCCCCATTTCTTATGTGATTTGATGTAAGACAGTTCCGATCATACGCGATCCGGGTCGTCCCCGGAAAAGCGGACGCCGCCGCGCCTGGCCAGGGCATGGGCCAGGGCGGAGCCGTTTTCGTCCAGCCCGCGGTCCTTGATGACCACCTCGCCCCACCACAGCCCGGCCCGCCTCAGCCACAGCAGGGCCTTGACGGTCTGCTCCAGCCCTTCGCCGCCGCCCTTGGCGTCCACCACCATCCGGGCGGGGCACACCCCGGGCAGCAGCAGCGCGCCCATCGCCAGCCACCCGAGGCTCACCAGCCCGAAGGCCGCCAGCAGTACCGCCAGAAATTGAAATACCTGCGTCATTTCCGCCGCCTCCTCATTGAAACTGAGGTATTCTATGGCGGAACGCGGCCGTTGGTCACCGGTTGAAGTGTACCAGCTGGGCGCCGTTCTCATCCACCCGGATGGCGGAATAGGTCCCGTGGCGGAAGAACCAGTCCGGCTGGAGCAGTTCCCGCTCCCCCACCAGCCCCAGATGGTACAGGATGAGGGACAGCGAGCCGTTATGGGCCGCCACCAGGGTGTCCTCCCCCCGCCGGATCAGCCCGTCCACGCAGCCGCCCACCCGCGCCAGCATCTGCTGGGGCGGCTCGCCGCCGGGGGGCGCGGTGTGGAACCAGTCGGAGAGGAGCCGGCCGATCTGGTCGCCGAAGCGGGCCTCCGCCGCGCCCCAGGTCAGGCCCTCCAGCTCACCCATGTCCTGCTCCCGCAGGGCGGGGCAGGCTTCCGGGACGACGAACCTGCCCTCGGCGCAGATCATAGCGGTGTCCCACGCCCGGGACAGGGGGCTGGACACGCAGCGGGTGAATTCCACCTCGCGCAGCTTGTCCGCCGCCTGTTTTGCCTGCTCCCGGCCCAGCTCGGTGAGGGGGTAGTCCCGCACGCCGAAAAAGAGCTGCCGCTCGTTGCCGGTGGACTGGCCGTGGCGCACCAGATAGAGATACATAGGACGTCCCTCCTTTTAAATCAGGCTCACGATCCCATAGGATAGGATGCTGATGGCCATGCCGGCGATCAGCACGCCGGCAATCACCGACGGGATGGCCTTCCTCAGCGGCATATCCAGGAACGCCGCCGCCAGCGAGCCGGTCCACGCCCCGGTGCCGGGGAGGGGGATGGCCACGAACAGCATCAGGCCCAGGTATTTGTACCTGTTCACCTTCTGCCCCTTGAGATGGGCCTTGCGCTCCAACCTGTCCACCAGGCTGTTCAGCCGGGGGATCCGCTCCCGCATCCACTGGAGGATCCGGCGGATATAGACGATGATGAAGGGAGCGGGGATCAGGTTGCCGATGACGGCGGCCAGGAACGCCGCCCACACCGGCAGGCCGGCGGCCACCCCGAAGGGGATGCCCCCCCGCAGCTCCACCACCGGGATCATGGACACCAGTATGGTGAGGGTGAACTCCCCCATCATGGTCTCCGTCAGCCATTGCAGATTCAGCTCCATGGTCGGCTCCTTTTACTCCAGTACCGTTTTCAGGTATTTGCCCGTGTAGCTCCCGGGGTGCTGGGCGACCTCCTCCGGCGTGCCCATGCACACCACCGTGCCGCCGCCGGAGCCGCCCTCCGGCCCCAGGTCGATGATATAGTCCGCCGTTTTGATGACGTCCAGGTTGTGCTCGATGACCACCACCGTGTTGCCCTTGTCCACGAACCGCTGGAGCACCTCCACCAGCTGGTGGACGTCGGCGGTGTGCAGGCCGGTGGTGGGCTCGTCCAGGATGTACACCGTGGAGCCGGTGGACTGCTTGGAAAGCTCGGTGGCCAGCTTTACCCGCTGGGCCTCGCCGCCGGACAGGGTGGTGGAGGGCTGGCCCAGCTTCACGTAGCCCAGGCCCACGTCTTTCAGGGTCTTGACCCGGTTATACAGCTTGGGCAGGTTCTCGAAGAAGGGCAGGGCCTCGTCCACCGTCATCTCCAGCACCTCGTGGATATTTTTGCCCTTATACCGCACCTCCAGGGTCTCCCGGTTGTACCGCTTGCCCTTGCACACTTCGCAGGGCACGTAGATGTCGGGGAGGAAGTGCATCTCGATCTTCAGCAGGCCGTCCCCGGAGCAGGCCTCGCACCGCCCGCCCCGGACGTTGAAGGAGAACCGGCCCGGGCCGTAGCCCCGGGTCTTGGCGTCCTGGGTGGAGGCGAACAGCTCCCGGATGTCGTTGAACAGCCCCGTGTAGGTGGCGGGGTTGGAGCGCGGGGTGCGGCCGATGGGGGACTGGTCGATGGCGATGACCTTGTCCAAAAATTCGATGCCCTCCATGCCGTCGTGTTTGCCCGGGCGGGCCTTGGTGCGATTCAGCTCCGCGCCCAGCCGCTTGTACAAAATCTCGTTCACCAGGGAGGACTTGCCCGACCCGGACACGCCGGTGACGGCGATGAACGTGCCCAGGGGGAAGCCCACATCGATGTGCCGCAGGTTGTTCTCCGCCGCCCCCCGGACGGTGAGGGTGTGGCCGTTCCCCTGCCGCCGCGACCCCGGGACGGGCACCTTTTTCCGGCCCGCCAGGTAGTCGCCGGTGACGGAGCCGGGGGTGTTCATGACCTCCTCCGCGGTGCCGCAGGCCACCACCTGGCCGCCGTGGACCCCCGCCCCGGGGCCGATGTCCACGATGTAGTCCGCCGCTCGCATGGTGTCCTCGTCGTGCTCCACCACGATCAGGGTGTTGCCAAGATCCCGCAGCCGCTTCAGGGTGGACAGCAGCAGGTCGTTGTCCCGCTGGTGCAGGCCGATGGACGGCTCGTCCAGGATGTACAGCACCCCCATCAGGGAGGAGCCGATCTGGGTGGCCAGCCGGATGCGCTGGCTCTCGCCGCCGGACAGGGTGCCCGCCTGCCGAGTCAGGGTCAGGTACTGCAGACCCACCGAGCGCAAAAAGCCCAGCCGGGAGCGGATCTCCTTGAGGATTTGGTCGGCGATCATGCTTTGGGTCTCGGTGAGGGTGATGGTGTCCAGAAACGCCAGGGCCTCGTCCACCGGCTTCTCGCAGAAGTCGTGGATGGAGCTGCCCCCCACGGTGACCGCCAGGGCCTCCCGCTTGAGCCGCCTGCCCTGGCAGTCGGGGCAGGGGCACTCGCTCATGCACTCCTCGATCTCCCGCTTCATGGCGTCGGACTGGGTCTCCCGGTAGCGGCGCTCCAGGTTGTTCACGATGCCCTCGAAGGGCTGGTACAGGGTGCCCTTGCCCCGGGGCTGGTCGTAGTTCAGGGTGAGCTTTTCCCCCTTGGTGCCGTAGAGGATGATGTCCATCACCTCGCCGGACAGCTTTTCCACCGGGTCGGTGAGCTTGAAGCGGTACTTTTTCGCCAGGGCGTCAAAGTACATCCGGGAGATGCCGTCCGACTTGATGTGGTTCCAGCCGGAGGCGCAGATGGCCCCGTCTAAAATAGACAGGGAGCGGTTGGGGATGATGCGGTCGGGGTCGACTTTGAGCTGGGCCCCCAGTCCGGTGCAGGCGGGGCAGGCACCGAAAGGGTTGTTGAAAGAGAACATCCGGGGGGTGAGCTCGTCGATGGACACGCCGCAGTCCTCGCAGGCGTAATTCTGGGAGAACAGGATGTCCCGCTCCTCGTCCCCCAGCACGTTGATGACCACGATGCCGCCGGACAGGTTGGAGGCCACCTCCACGCTGTCGGTGAGCCGCCGGGTGATGTCCTCGCGGATGACCAGCCGGTCCACCACGATCTCGATGGAGTGTTTTTTGTTCTTGTCCAGCTTGATCTCTTCCGTCAGGTCGTACAGGGAGCCGTCCGCCCGCACCCGGACGTAGCCGGATTTCCGGGCGTCCTCGAACACCTTGTTGTGCTCGCCCTTCTTGCCCCGGATGACCGGGGCCAGCACCTGGATACGGGTGGCCTCGGGGAGCGTCATCACCTGGTCGATGATCTGGTCGATGGTCTGCTGTTTGATCTCCTTGCCGCAGTTGGGGCAGTGGGGGGTGCCCACCCGGGCCCACAGCAGGCGGAGATAGTCGTAGATCTCCGTCACCGTGCCCACAGTGGAACGGGGGTTTTTGGAGGTGGTCTTTTGGTCGATGGAGATGGCGGGGGACAGACCCTCGATGTAGTCCACGTCCGGCTTCTCCATCTGGCCCAAAAACATCCGGGCGTAGGAGGACAGGGACTCCACATACCGCCGCTGGCCCTCGGCGTACAGCGTCTCAAAGGCCAGGGAGGACTTGCCCGACCCGGATAGGCCGGTGAGCACCACCAGCTTGTCCCGGGGGATGGTGACGTCGATATTCTTTAGATTGTTTTCTCGCGCGCCTTTGATGACGATCTTATCCTGCATGGATTTTGGTCTCCTTAATCTTGTGAAAAGTTTTTGTTAATTTTTGGGCCCGGATATAGGATAATGAAACGAATTTTTAATGTCAACCCCTATTTTAGCGGATTTTTCAGGGGAATTCTATAAAGCGGGCAGGATGGCGTTCCAGGGCTGGAGGATGAGCAGGGCGGCGAACACCAGCACGACAATGATCTCCCAAATCACCACGGCGGTGAGCAGAAGCTTTGCCGCCAGGAGGGCGTACCGCTTCCAGCCCTCGAAGCCATCGATAAATTCCCGATCCATCCGCCCGGTGGCCTTCCACTTGGCGCGGATGAACAGCAGCAGGGCGAGGAAGCCCGCGTTGGAGGCCAGCAGGACCGCCGCCACCGTGGTTAATGCGAAACCCAGCCAGGGCAGGATGAAAGCCATGGCCGCCATGATGATCCACACGGGCCACAGCAGAAGCAGTAAAAACAGCACAGAAAGAAATGCCATGTTAAGTCCTCCTTTTTAATCACTGCTCCGCCAGTTCCTTCTGGACGTACTTGGGCAGCTTGGACACCACCAGCTCATAGGACATATCGCACAGGTCGCGCAATACCACGTCGGGCAGGTCCCCGTCCAGCAGGGCGGCAATCCACAGCCGCTTGTCGCAGTAAAAGCCGGGGAGTATGTCCGGGTACTGCTCCCGGAATGCCTCGGCCAGCCGGGGGTCGCACTTCAGATTCACCAGGTCGTGGCCGTTGTACCGCTCGTCTTTCATCCCCCGGGGGGAGCACACGGCGGCGAACAGCTTGCCCCGCACCATGTAGCGGTGCCAGCCCCACTCGATCTTGAAATCTTTCTCCGTGCCGGGTTTGTCCAGCAGATATTGGTCCAGCCATTCGTATTTCATGGGTTTATCCTCCTTGTAAACTCTGTACAGGGCGCGCCGTCAGAAGATGGGGAACAGCCCTGTGCCAAGGGCATAGACCCACACAGCCACGGCCGTCAGGGCAATCCAGCCCATCCAGCGGCTGAACAGCTCCCACTCGGAGGGCTCGGCGCCGTAGGGGTCCTGCACCCGGAAGGCCAGGTTCCAGCGGAACAGCTGATCCTCAAACAACAGGGTGGCGAGGCACATGGCGCCGAGCAGCAGGCCCAACAGGATGAACTCAAGGCGTCCCCGGGTGGAAACCTCCGGCCCCTGGGCAAAGCGGAGGATGACGCCGGGAGTGGGCTCCGGCTTTGACGATTCCGCGCCAAAGGAGATGGAGATGGCGAGGTCGTTTCCCTCCTCGTCCAGCAGCCAGTAGGACGAATAGGGGGAATAGGCCCCCCGGAACCACACCTCGTCCCCCTTTCGAATCTCCACGCCGGTGAAGAAATCCGGGTCATGCCGGACGGTGTCCTCCGTCTGGGGGACGGCGGTGGGGTCTTCGGTGACGGTGTAGGCGCTGTCCAGCGCCCCGTCCAGCCAGAACTCCACGGTCGATTCTGAGGACACCACATATTTGACCGCGTAGCCCTCCGCTTTGCCGGAATAGACGGCGGCGTCCCCCTCCTGTTCGTAGCGCAGGTATCCGTTTCTGTAGGAGACCATCTGCTGCCGCCCGAGGGTCAGGCAGAGGGCCACAGACAGGATCAGCAGGACGGGGTGGATCAGCAGGATGATTCGCCGCCCGCGGTCCATCTCTTCCCAGCGTTCCTTCAAATACTCCATGGCATTGCCTCCTTGTCAGTCCAGCCCGGCGATGTACCGCAGGGCTCCGTCCCGCAGCAGGGCGATGTTGGCCTCGTCCAGCACCGTGTCCTTGCTGGTGTGGATGCGGTCCATGTAGTAGCCGACGACTTTTTTGTGCTTCAGCGCGCACACCCCCGCGCCCTTTTTGAAGTTGGCGTTGTCGGAGGGGTACATACTGAAACTGCGCACCACCTGCACGTCCTTGCCCCCGGTGGGGAGAAAAGCAGCCTCCATGCGCTTCAGCGTGTCCTCGTCCTTCTTCAGCGCCCTCTGGGGGAAGAATTGGATGGAATCCCCGTCGCCCACGCAGTCGAAGTTGAGCACGGCGGTGCGTTTCTTCACCTGCTTGTGCTTTTTGGCGAAGGCGGCGGAGCCGAACATCCCCTTCTCCTCGTTGTCGAAGAATACGAAGCACACCCGGCCCCGGTGCTCGGGGGGCAGGGCCAGGGCGGTCTCCACGAGCGTGAGCACGCCGCTGGTGTTGTCGTTGGCGGTGTGCTTGTTGGCCTTGCCGTCCAGGATCCACCAGATGAAAAAGACGCAGATGGCCATGGACGCCAGCGGCATCAGCCACCACAGCACCGCCTCCGGCGCGAAGGAGACCAGCGCGCCCTCCACCACGGCGATCGCGATGAACAGCGGCAGAACAATGGCGATTTGGTAGAGCAGGAAGAAAAACAGGTTCCGGGGCGTGATGAAGTTGGGCACAGGCAGCACGGCCTGGGTGTCGTAGTGGGCGGTGAGCAGCACCTGGGCTTTGTCCGGGTCGCCCGCCACCACGTTCCGGGCGGCAAAGCCCTTCTCCACCCTGGGCGCGTATCCCGCCGCCTCCAGCTCCCCGCATAACCAGGCGCGGAATGCTTCCTTCTGCTTCCGGGACTTGCGCACCTGCATTTCGGCCATGATTTTGTTGGACTGCACTGTCATCGCTCTATCCCTCCACGACCAGGTCAGCGGTGGTTCCGCCCACCAGGGCGATGAGATCGGCGGGCTTCACCTCCACCTGGAAGCCCACCTTCCCGGCGGAGACGCAGATGGTGTCACGCTCCAGACAGCTCTGATGGAACACCGTGGGGAACCGCTTTTTCATCCCCACCGGGGAACAGCCGCCGTGGACGTAGCCCGTCAGGGGCAGCAGCTCTTTGGACGGCAGCATGGCGATGGACTTCTCGCCCACGGCCTTCGCCGCCTTCTTCAAATCCAGTGTCTCGGGCCCTGGGATGTCGAACACGTAGTACCCGCCGGAGGCCCCGCGGGCCACCAGAGTTTTGAACACCACTGCCGGGTCCTGGCCCAGCATTTGGGCCACGGTCACGCCATCGGGAGCGGCGTCGCCGACGGGGTAGGTGTGGGCGGTGTAGGGCACCTTTTTCTGGTCCAACACCCGCATGACGTTGGTCTTTTCCTCTTTTTGCTTGGACATGGTATCACTCCCAAACCGCACAGGCGATACACGGCCCGCCTTCTTCTATCAGGATAGTGAAATGATTTACCCCACATTCCGCCACAGGCTGGCCGTTCCGGGCGTAGCGCTTCTCATAGCCGCTGTGGACCAGATACACGCCGTTTTGCTCCGTCCACTCCAGCGAGGTCTGGCGCTCGGAAAAACCTGCCGTGAATAGCTGGGGGTAGTCCCGCACCACCGTCTCAAATTCCCGGATGTGCTCCTCCACCGTTTTCGCGGCGTACCCGGAATCCGTCCGTTCCAGCAGCAGCGCGTCCGGGCGGAACAGCGCGCGAAAGTTCCCGGCGGGAAAGGGCTCACCCGGCCCGAAAGAGATGACCTGATAAAATCGTGTTAAAAATTCGTTCAGCATTTACTTTCCCTCGCCGCGCAGTTTGATGATCTGATCTCTCAGGGCGGCGGCAACTTCAAATTCCAGCATCTTGGCCGCGCCCCACGCGGCAAGCCGCGCGGGGGCCCCGATTTGATTCGCTTACGGGCGGAGTGAATCCGCCCTGCAAAATTCTCCGCTTCGCTCCGAATTTACGGCGCAAGCGCCGCCCCACCTTCGGCGGGGCCCCAGGAGGCGGCTATTTTCCGTCTCCTCTTAATTTGATGATCTGATCTCTCAAGGCGGCGGCAACTTCAAATTCCAGCATCTTCGCCGCCTCCTTCATCTGCTTCTCCAGGCTGGCGATGGCCTCCATCCGCTGGAGCTTGGTCATCTGGGACAGGTTCTTGTCGTTGTAGTCCGGCTTCTCGTCGGCGGACAGGGCCATCAGCTCCCGCACCGCCTTCTTCACTGTCTTGGGCACGATGCCGTGGGCCTGATTGAAAGCGTCCTGCTTTTCCCGGCGGCGCTCCGTCTCGTCCATAGCCCTCTGCATGGAGGGGGTGATGGTGTCGGCATACAAAATCACGATGCCGTCGGCGTTGCGCGCCGCACGGCCGATGGTCTGGATGAGCGACGTCTCCGAGCGCAGGAAGCCCTCCTTGTCCGCGTCCAGGATGGCCACCAGGGACACCTCCGGCAAGTCCAGGCCCTCGCGCAGCAGGTTGATGCCCACCAGCACGTCGAACTCGCCCAGGCGCAGGTCCCGGATGATCTCCATGCGCTCGATGGTGTCGATGTCGTGGTGCATATACCGCACCCGGATACCCGCGTTTTTCAGGTAGTCGGTCAAGCTCTCCGCCATCTTCTTGGTGAGGGTGGTGACCAGCACCCGCTCGTCCCTCGCCGTCCGGGCGGTGATCTCCCCGATCAGGTCGTCGATCTGCCCGTCCACCGGGCGCACCTCCACCTTCGGGTCCAGCAGGCCGGTGGGCCGGATGACCTGCTCCACGATCTGCCCCGAGCGCTCCCGCTCGTACTCGCCGGGGGTGGCGGAGACGTACACCACCTGGTTGAGCCGCTTCTCGAACTCATCGAATTTCAAGGGCCGGTTGTCGAAGGCGCAGGGCAGGCGGAAGCCGTACTCCACCAGGGTGGTCTTCCTCGCCCGGTCGCCGTTGAACATGGCCCGCACCTGGGGGAGCGTGGCGTGGCTCTCGTCGATGAACAGGACAAAATCCTTGGGGAAGTAGTCCAGCAGGGTGTGGGGGGGCGAGCCCTCAGGCCGGCCCTCGATGACCCGGGAGTAATTTTCGATGCCGGAGCAGTAGCCCAGCTCCTGCATCATCTCGATGTCGTACATGGTGCGCTGTTTGATGCGCTGGGCCTCGATGAGCTTGTTCTCGCCCTCGAAAAAAGCCACCCGCTCCTCCATCTCCTTATAAATATCCTGGATGGCGGCGTCCATCTTCTCCTTGGGGGTGACGTAGTGGGTGGCGGGCCAGATGGGGATGTTGTTCAGCCGCCGGATGGGGGTGCCGGTCACCACATTGATTTCAGACAGCCGGTCGATTTCGTCCCCAAAGAACTCCACCCGGATGGCGGTGTCCTTCCAGTAGGCGGGCCAGATCTCCACCGTGTCCCCCCGCACCCGGAACATATTGCGCTCAAAGGCGATGTCGTTGCGCTCATAGCGGATGGCCACCAGCTTTTTCAGCAGGTCCTCGATCTTGATGACCGTCCCCACCCGCAGGGCCACCATCATCTTGCCGTAATCCTCCGGCTCGCCCAGGCCGTAGATGCAGGACACGGAGGACACCACGATGACGTCCCGCCGCTCCAGCAGGGAGGCGGTGGCGGACAGCCGCAGGCGGTCAATCTCCTCGTTGATGGAGGAGTCCTTCTCGATGAAGGTGTCGGTGTGGGGGATATACGCCTCGGGCTGGTAGTAGTCGTAGTAGGACACGAAATACTCCACCGCGTTGTTGGGGAAGAACTCCTTGAACTCGGCGCACAGCTGGGCGGCCAGGGTCTTGTTGTGGGCCAGTACCAGGGTGGGCCGCTGGACGGCCTCGATGACCTTGGCCATGGTGTAGGTCTTGCCCGAGCCGGTGACGCCCAAGAGCGTCTGCTCGTCCAGGCCGTTTTCGATGCCCGCCGCCAGGGCGGCGATGGCCTCCGGCTGGTCGCCGCTGGGGGTATATTCTGATATGACTTCAAATTTTGGCATAAGTTATCCCCCATAACCATGTATCGTAATTCGCCGGCGACCAGCAGCGGGCCTATGGCCCGCCGCCGCAAATGCGGCGTACAAGTGTTTTGGCGTAAGCCAAAACCTTGGAATGGGCGGGCTCTGCCTGCCCATTCGAGTTAAATTTTGGGGCCCCCACAAAAGCGATGCTTTTGTGGGGAAACGCCGCTGGGGGTATATTCCGATATGACTTCAAATTTTGGCATGACAGTTCCTCCCCCACTGCGGTTCAGCTGTGTGTTTCTATCATAGAACGAACGTTTTAATATGTCAACCCTGTTTTTGGACAAATATTCGATGGGCGGACAGGGATGAACTGAAAAATCAAGCATATCATTATATCATAAAAGAGGCGCGGGCGGCAAGCTGTTTTGGCTGGGGAAAACTTCGGACCGGATGAAAAAAGCGGTCCGCCCCGCCGGTGTTGGATGGGGAACCCTCCAAAACTGCGCCATTGACGGGAACGAATTTCGTTATTTTTTTCGCAATCTCGCCTTGCGTTTTCCCGACCGGGGTGCTATAGTTGGTTCCGTTCGAAAAATGCGCGGGTCGACCCGCGCTTTTATTGCAATCGAGGTGTCATTATGGAAATTTTGATCCAGCTGTCCGTCTGCCTGGTGGGCGGACTGCTGATGTCCCGCCTGGCAAAGAAATTGAGCCTCCCCGCCGTCACCGCCTATCTGGTGGCGGGGCTGCTGCTGGGCCCCTATCTCCTGGGAGCGCTGGACGTGACCGGCCTGGGCTTCTACGCCCCGGAGGTGGTGGCCCGGCTGGACATCATCTCCCAGGTAGCCCTGGGCTTCATCGCCTTCACCATCGGCAACGAGTTCCGCCTGGAACAGCTCAAGCACATGGGGAAGCAGGCCATCACCGTGGGCATCCTCCAGGCGGTAGGGACCACCGCCCTGGTGGACGTGGCCCTGGTCGCCCTGCATTTCATCGACCCTGAGCTGATCTCCGTATCCTCCGCCATCACCCTGGGCGCCATTGCCGCCGCCACCGCCCCCGCCGCCACCCTGATGGTGGTGCGCCAGTACAAGGCGGACGGCCCGCTGACCCGCCTGCTGCTGCTGGTGGTGGCCATTGACGACGCGGTGGGCCTGGTGCTGTTCTCCGCCTCCTTCGGCGTGGCCATGGCCCTGGAGAGCGGTTCCATCAGCGTCGTCACCGTGCTGGTGGAGCCGGTGGTGGAGATCGTACTGTCCCTGGCCCTGGGCGGTCTGGCCGGCTGGGTGCTGTACCGGGTGGAGAAGTACTTCCACTCCCGCAGCAAGCGCCTGTCCATTTCCATCGGCTTCGTCCTGCTCACCGTGGGGCTGTCCATGGTGGAGTTCGAGGCGGGCGGCATCCACTTCGGCTTCAGCCTGCTGCTGGTGTGCATGATGACCGGCACCATCTTCTGCAACATCTGCGACTTCTCCGAGGAGCTCATGGCCCGTGTGGACGGCTGGACCACGCCGCTGTTCGTGCTGTTTTTCGTTTTGAGCGGCGCGGAGCTGAACCTCAAGATCCTGTCCAACCCCACGGTGCTGCTCATCGGGCTGGTGTATATCGTGTTCCGTTCCCTGGGCAAGTACCTGGGCTCCTACGGCAGCTGTGCCCTGACCGGGTGCAGCGACAGCATCAAAAAGCACCTGGGCATCACCCTGCTGCCCCAGGCGGGTGTGGCGCTGGGCATGGCGCTCACCGCCCAGCAGCTGGCGGACGGCTCCGCGGTGCGCAGCGTGGTGCTGTTCTCGGTGCTGGTGTACGAGCTGGTGGGCCCGGCGCTCACCAAGCGCTCCCTGGTGGCGGCCGGCGAGATCCACGAGGAGGGCAGGACCAGCGCCCGGAAGAAGAACGCCCCCCAAACCCCTATCCAATTGGACAAATGATTTGAGCGGTTTTCCCGCGGCATTCCGGGCATACTAATGCCGAGGTGATCACAATGCTCAGCGAAAACCAACTGCTCAACCACATTTACCAGACCGCCGAGATGGGGCAGGAGGGCATCCAGTCGGTGCTGAAGTACACCGAAGAGCCCAGGCTGGTGTCCGCCCTGAACAGCCAGCTCACCGAGTACGGGAAGCTGCAAAGCGCCGCCGGGTCCATGCTCCAAGCACGAGGAGAGGAGCCGAAGGGTTTAGGCCCCGTGGCCAAGGCGTCCTCCGAGGTCATGAGCACCATGAAGGCCATGACGGACCGCTCCGCCACCAACATCGCGGAGATGATGATCCAGGGCTCCACCATGGGGGTGACCAAGAGCCTGCGCACCATCCGGGACTGCGAGCTGAAGGACGGCGAGGTCCGCCGTCTGGCGGACAAGCTGCTCAAGACCGAGCAGGCCAACATCGAGGAAATGAAACAGTTCCTGTAAACGGCGAAGGGCCTCCGCGTCCACGGAGGCCCTTTCGTTTTCTGTGTTCAGTTCAGCGAGCCGGGGCCGAAGCCATGGGGCAGCAGCTCCTTCAGGGGGAACTTCACATACTGCCCGTCCCCCCGGGCCACCAGCACGGTGAGGTCGGGGGCGAACTCATACAGCACCTGGCGGCACACCCCGCAGGGCCAGCAGTAGTCCGTGCTTTTCCCCGCTATGGCAATGGTGGAAAAGTCCCGGAAGCCCTCGCTGACGGCTTTGACCAGGGCGGTGCGCTCGGCGCAGATGGTGGGCCCGTAGGCGGCGTTTTCCACGTTGCAGCCGGTGAACACCGTGCCGTCGGCGCACAGCAGGGCCGCCCCCACCGGGAAGTGGGAGTAGGGGACGTAGGAGCGCTCCAGCATGGAAAAGGCGAGATCCACCAGGGCTTGATCGGTCATCTTCAAGACTCCTTTCCAAATGGTTCCTTTGGGACGGTGGGAGGCCGGAACGGCCCTCCCACGACACAGTATACCAGATTTTCGGCGGCTGTGGAAGGGGAAAAGCGGGCGGAGCGGCGATTTTTGTTGTTGCAATGCGGGGAAGTTTCTGGTATACTATAACCTGTTCGTGCGGGCTGCGCCGTTTCCGCACGTCTGTCATACGACAACGGGGAGCGCCGGGCAAGGGGCCGGGCGCGGCCATCTAAGAGATAAAGGACGGATGAATCAATGTTTGAGAAGGGTAAGCGTGAGCGCCGCCAGAGCGAGGAGGATAAGATTTTTAACCGGATGCTTATCTGGCTGGCAGTTGCGGTAGTGGTGGAGCTGCTTTTGCTGCTGCTGCGAAAGGCATACGTGGATATAGCGTTCGGCGGGGTGCTGGCCATGGGGCTGCTGACGTTCTTCCAGGTGTTCAGCGCGGCGGGGGCCGTGCTCACCGCGGGCGGGGTCGCCTGGACGGTGTTCAGCCGCCGCGCGGGCAAGGGGCTGGTACTGCCCCTGGCAGTCACCGGCGCGGCCGCCCTGCTGTGGGTGGTCTCCCTGATCAGCTACTTCTTCTATCCGGAGGGAGTGCGGGTCCTCCTGCTGCTGCCCGCGGCAGCGGCGGTGCTGATCGTCATCTTCTTCCTCTACCAGCGGGTCTTCTTCTACAACGCCGTCCTCACCGGCGGCGGCCTGATGGCCCTGTGGCTCTACGGAAGGTATTATATGTACCATCCCCGGATGATCACGGCCTGCTTTGTGGGCGGCCTGGTGGTGCTGGCCGCTTCGGCGGCGCTGCTGTTCCGCTTGAAGAAGGGGGACGGGAAGCTGGGCCGGCTCCGTGTCATCCCCGCCAGCTCCAGCAATGTGGACTATATGATAGGCTGGGCCACCTGCGCCATCACCGCCCTGGTGATGGTACTGGGCCTGACCCTGGGCATGGGGGCCACCCGGTATCTGATGTATGTCCTGGCGGCGTGGCTGTTCGCCCAAGGGGTGTTCTTCACGGTAAAAATGATGTAATTGATTGGTTGAAAAAATCCGGCATCCTGCGATGCCGGATTTTTTTCTGCGCTCAATGATGGCCCTGACTGAAAATCAGCAGCACGCCCAGGGCGAAGCCCACCACCGTGGCCAGGATGGGCCAGCGGGATCTCCACTGGAGGGCGGCTTCGGGCAGCAGCTCGAAAAACACCACGTACAGCATGGCGCCCCCCGCCAGGCTGAGGGCCGCGGCCAGGGCGGCGGGGGCCTCGCCCCCGATCAGGTAGCCCGCTATTGCCCCCAGCACCGTGGGCAGGCCGCTCAGCGCCGCCACGGCGATGGCGGAGACGGCCCCGGAGCCGTCGTGAAGCAGGGGGATGGCGATGCTCATGCCCTCTGGGACGTTGTGCAGGCCGATGGTCACCGCCGCCAGCACGCTGGCCAGGCAGACGCCCTGCACCGCCACCGTGGCCCCCACCGCCATGCCCACCGGCACGTTGTGCAGGGCCACCGCTGCCGCCAGCACGATGCCGGCGGTGTGCAGGTCGTGGTGGCCGCAGGCGCAGTGGTGGGGGTTGTCCTTGTCCTCGTGGTGGGCGCTCTTGTCGATCCAGCAGTTGAGCAGATAGGTGGCCACGAAACCCAGCACCAGCACCAGCGGCGTCATAGGCAGCCAGGGGGCGGCTTCCATGGCCTCGGGCACCATGTCCAGCGCCACGATGGCCAGCATCAGCCCCCCGGTGAAGCTGAGCAGCAGGCTGGCGGCCTGGGGGGATTCCCGCTTGAACAGCGCCGCCAGCAGGCCGCCCAGGGCCAGACCGCCCACGCCGGTGGCGGCGGTCAAAAGTACGATGAACAAAATGGGTTCCATTGCGATGCGCTCCTAAGTATGATTTGCCGGGCGAACCGCAAGGTCCGTCCGGCAGACATTATATTAGCACGGGAGCGGGGCAAACGCAAGGGGGGAGCTATCCTTTTTTGAACAGCTCCCGTAGGCCGATGACGATGAGGAACACGCCGAAGCATTTCCGCAGTACCTCCACGTCCAGCCCGGTGGCCGCCCAGGCGGTGAGGGCGGAGCACGCCAGCCCCAGGGCGATGGCGGGGAGGAGGACCTTCTTTTCCACGTAGCCGTTTTTGAAATGGGCCGGCAGGGCGGTGGCGGCGGTGGGCAGGAAGTAGAGCAGGTTGACCCCTTGGGCCAGGGCCTGGGGCACCCCGGCAAAGCTGGTCATGTAGATGAGCAGCAGCGAGCCGCCCCCCACCCCGAAGCCGGACAGCACCCCGGTGACCGCCCCGGCCAGGGCGGCGATGAGCCAGTCGGTCATAGGAGCGCTTTCACCCCGCCATACAAAATGAGCAGGGCGAACCCCCGGCGCAGCCACACCATGGACATTTTTTTGAACAGCTTGCCCCCGGCCCAGCCGCCCGCCAGCCCGCCCGCCAGATAGGGCAGGGCCGTGACGGGGTCAAGCTGCCCCCGGAACCAGTAGATCCCGGCGGACAGGGCGCACAGCGGCGCGATCACCGCCACCGAGGTGGCAAAGGCTTTTCTCTGGTCCAGGCCGCACTTCCCCGCCAGCATGGGCACCAGCACCTGACCGCCGCCCCCGCCGAAAAAGCCATTCACCACCCCGGCGGCGCCCCCCGCCAGGGCGTACCACAGGACCTTGTTGTTTTTTTCCGACATCGAATATCACCCCGGGTCAGTATGCCGCCGGGAGGGAGAATTATTCTTTTACAGTTGTGGAAAAGTGTAAAGAGAGCGCCCCTTGCGTATTTTTCTTTAACCCGATATAATGTTTCAAAAATTGGTCGAAAGAGGGATGGAAGTGCCAAAATCTACCAAAAATGAGATCATGAGCACTTTGGCCGAGCTGCTCCGGGCCAAGCGGCTGGACGATATCACCGTCACCGAGCTGGTGGAGCGGTGCGGCATCTCCCGGCAGGCGTTCTATTACCACTTCTCCGACCTGTACGGCGTGGTGGAGTACGGCATCCAGCAGTTCATGGAAGGGCTGGAGGTCCCCAGCCCGGAACAGTGGCGCGCCGCCATGGAGCAGACGCTGACCCTGCTGCGGGAGAACCGGACGGTGGTGCTCAACGTCTACCGGGCCTATGAGCGCAGCTATGTGGAGCACGACGTCCGCCAGTGGGCCGCGCCGCTGGTAGAGGCCCGGACGCGGATGGCCGCCGCCAAGTACAATGTGACCGAGGACCAGGTCGGCTTTATGACCGAGGTGCTCACCCAGGCGCTGGCCAGCATCGTGCTCAGCTGGGTGGAGCGGGGGATGCCCTCCAGCGTCATCAAGCGGATGGACGACTTCGACATCCTGGTTGAGGGCTGCCTGGACTACACCATGGAGCGGCTGGCCCAGAAGAACAAGGGATAACGGCGGGCGGAGGCCCTGCCATTCGGCAGAAATTTACAAAAAGCGAGGGCTTGTCAAAACTTTGACAAGCCCTCGCTTTTTGTCTATAGAGCATTGTTCCGAAAGGGGGTATCATGGCGCTGAAGACAAGGAGGGCCCCGCCCTCTGAAGAAAGGAACGTGTCAATCATGAGTATCATGAACAGTGTGAAGCGGGCCGGATTCCGGGCCATGTACAGCTACCTGGACAAGGACCCGGACGCCAACATCCCCAAGCTGATGGACTGGGTGGACCGGTTCGCCGGGGACGGCCCCAACAGCTTCCCCGACCAGCGGGCCGCCTTCCGCAAGGTCATCGAAAGCCCGGACAACAACTGGTACCGCCTGATCCGTTCCATGTGGACGGACATCGACGGCGAGGTGCGCAAGACCTTCTTTGAGAACTTTATGCTCAACGGCAACCTCATCGGCTGGGGCGTCCAGGAGGAGGCCAGGGAGCGGTACGGCTGCAACATCCCCTGGGCCATCCTGCTGGACCCCACCTCCGCCTGCAACCTGCACTGCACCGGCTGCTGGGCGGCGGAGTACGGCAACAAACTGAACCTCACCTTTGACGAGATCGACGGGATCATCACCCAGGGCAAGAAGCTGGGGGTGTACATCTATATCTACACCGGCGGCGAGCCCCTGGTGCGCAAGGACGACCTCATCGCCCTGTGCAACAAGCACAACGACTGCGAGTTCCTGTGCTTCACCAACGCCACCCTCATCGACGAGGATTTTGCCGACCAGATGCTGAAGGTGAAGAACTTCGTCCCCGCCATCAGCGTGGAGGGCTTTGAGGAGGCCACCGACGGCCGCCGTGGGGACGGCGTGTTCCAAAAGGTGCGCCGGGCCATGGAAATCCTGAAGGAGCGCAGGCTGCCCTTCGGCACCTCCTGCTGCTACACCAGCGCCAACCTGGACTCGATCAGCTCGGAGGAGTTCGTGGACAAGCTGGTGGAGTGGGGCGCCAAGTTCTCCTGGTACTTCCACTATATGCCCGTGGGCAACGACGCCGCCCCGGAGCTGATGCCTTCCCCGGAGCAGCGGGAGGCGATGTATGACCGCATCCGGGCCTACCGCAAGAGCAAGCCCCTGTTCCTCATCGACTTCCAGAACGACGGCGAGTACGTGGGCGGCTGCATCGCCGGGGGCCGCCGCTATCTCCACATCAACGCCAACGGGGACGTGGATCCCTGCGTGTTTATCCATTACTCCGACTCCAACATCCGGGAGAAATCCCTACTGGACTGCCTGCGCTCCCCCATGTTCATGGCCTATCACGACGGCCAGCCCTTCAATGAGAACCACCTGAAGCCCTGCCCCATGCTGGAAAACCCGGAGAAGCTGCGGGAGATGGTGGCCCGCACCGGCGCCAAATCCACCGATATGCAGTCGCCGGAGAGCGTGGAGCATTTGTGCGGCAAATGTGACGGCTACGCCGAGAACTGGGACGCCACCGCCCAGCGCCTGTGGAGCTGCGGCCACAGCTGCGCCGGCTGTGGCCAGCACTGCGACCGGCAGAAAGAGGCGGGCTGATTCCAGGCATACGCCGGAGGCCCTCCCCAGGGAGGGCCTCCCCCTTTTCGCGGGAAATTCCCTCTTGCAATTTTCCCGCAGTATGGTACAATGGGCCCGACAACTGAATAGAGACAGTTGCGAGAAATGCAGGAAAGGAAAGGAAGAAGCAAAATGCCCAAGTTCGTCAAACGGGCCCTTTTGCTGCTTGTCGCGGCGGTTATGCTGCCGGTCTCACTGTATGGGTGTACAGGAGATACGGGTTCCAGCAATACCCCCCCGGCATCTGCACAATCGGGCGAGTTACCCAACGGGAACTCAGTCACGGTAGGTATCGCACAGGATTTGAGCAACCTCGACCCACAGCTGGCCAAAACCGCCGGCATCCGCGAGGTGCTGTTCAACATCTTCGAGGGACTGGTGAAAGCCGGCCCCGACGGTTCGGTCCGCCCGGCCGTCGCCAGTGACTATGAGATCTCTGAGGATGCCACTACGTACACCTTCACCCTGCGGGAAGGCGTCACGTTCCACAACGGAGAGACCGTCACGATCGAAGATGTGGTCTATTCCCTGGAACGCTGCGCCGGATCGGAGAACGATGGAAAGCCTCTGGTCTCGGCGTTTTCTAATGTCTCCAAGATCGAGGCGGCCGACGACAGCCATGTGGTCATCACCCTGGCCGGGCCCAGCCTGGAGTTCCTCAACGCCCTCACCGCCGCCATCATCCCCAAGGACTCCGGCCCCACCATCACCGAGACCATGATCGGCACCGGCCCCTTCAAATTTGCCTCCTTCTCCCCCCAGGACAGCCTGGTGATGGAGAAGTATGACGGTTACTGGGGCGAGGGGGCCAAGCTGGACAAGGTGACGTTCCAGATCGTCCCCGACGCCAACGCCATGGTCATCGGACTGAAGGGCGGCACGCTGGACATGGTGGTCCACCTGCCCAACAACCTGGAGGGGGACGTCAAGACTGGCTTCACCGTCCACCAGGACACCATGAAGCTGGTGCAGGCGCTGTACCTCAACAACGCGGTGGAGCCCTTTGACAACGAGCTGGTACGCCAGGCCATGTACTACGCCATCGACGTGGACGAGATCATCGACTTCGTGTGTAATGGCGCGGGGGTGGCCACCGGCACCAGCATGTACCCCGCCCAGGAGAAGTATTTCATGCCGGAGCTGGCGGGGAAGTATCCCCACGACGTGGAGAAGGCCAAGGAGCTGCTGGCCCAGGCGGGCTATCCCGACGGCTTTACCATGACCATCACCGCCCCGTCCAACTACGCCCAGCACGTGGACACCGCCCTGGTGATTGCGGAGCAGCTCAAGGCGGTGGGTATCACCGCCGCTGTGGAACAGGTGGAGTGGGAGACCTGGGTGTCCGACGTGTACCGGGGCCGGGATTACCATTCCACGGTGTGCGGCATCTCCGCCGACGACATGACCGCCCGGGAGATGCTGGTGCGGTACATGAGCGACGACCAGAAGAATTTCATCAACTTCTCCGACGGGGAGTATGACGAGGCGCTGGCCCAGGCCCAGGCGGCCACCGACGCCGGGGAGCAGACCGAGCTGTACAAGCGGGCGGAGGAGATCCTCAACGAGAAGGCGGCCAGCCTGTGGCTCCAGGACCTGTGCGAGCTGGTGGTGCTGGATCCCGCGCTGGACGGGTTCACCTTCTACCGCACCTATGTGGTGGATATGTCCACGATCTACTATAAATGACAGTTTTCCCCCGCCTCCGGCGGGGGAAAACCGCAGAAAGGGGGGAAACCCCGTGGGAAAAGCTTTGCTGAAACGGGTGGGACTGCTCATCGGCACCCTGCTGCTGGTGAGCGTGCTGGCCTTCGTGGCCTTCTCCGTCATCCCCGGCGACCCCACCGACTCCGTCCTGGGCATCGAGGCCACCGAGGAGCAGCGGGCCGCCCTGCGTACCCAGCTGGGGCTGGACCGGCCTGTTTACCAGCGGTATTGGGACTGGCTCACCGCCTTCGTCACCGGGGACTTCGGGCAGGCGTACAAGTACGATATGCCGGTGGCTGAGCTGGTGGGTACCCGGGCGAAGGTGACGCTGGTGCTGGCGGGGGTGTCCTTCGCCTTGATCGCGGCCATCTCCCTGCCCCTGGGGCTGATCGCCGCCCGGCACCAGGGGGGCGTCGTGGACCGGGCGGTGACGGTGCTCACCCAGGTCACCATGTCCGTGCCCAACTTTATCATGGGCATCGGGCTGATGTTCCTGTTCGCCCTGGTGCTCCACTGGTTCGAGCCGAAATACGTCCCCCTGGAGGACGGGCTGGGGGCCCACCTGCGGTTCATGGTGTTCCCGGCCCTGGCCATCGCCCTGCCCAAAAGCGCCATGACAGTGAAGCTCCTGCGGGGTTCCATCCTGGGGGAGATGGGCCAGGACTATGTCCGTACCGCCTACAGCAAGGGCAACAGCACCGGCTCCGCCCTGCGGCGGCACGTGCTGCGCAACGCCATGATCCCGGTGGTCACCTTCCTGGCCATGGCCATCGGGGACATTATGGCGGGCTCCATCGTCATTGAGCAGGTGTTCGGCATCCCCGGCCTGGGCCGCATCCTCATCTCGTCCATCGGCAACCGGGACTACCCCGTGGTGCAGGCCATCGTGGTGCTGCTGGCCGGGGTGGTGGTGGGGTGCAACTTCCTGGCCGACCTGCTCTACCGGGTGATGGACCCCCGGATCGCCGAGAGGTAAGTCCTTTTTCTCGAGAGAAAAAGGACCAAAAAGAGCTTTAATTCGCTTCCAAAGTGGATGATGACCCATAGTTTCCGCACGACAACGAAAATCATGATGTCTTTGGAAAGAGTATAAGATATGAAACATAAAAACTGGTATCTCACCATTGGCGGCGTGCTGACGGCGTGTATGCTGGCCTTTACCGTGACCGGCCTGTTCTGGACGCCCTACGTGCCCTCCGCCATGAGCGCCGCGGATCGGGGGAGCGCGCCGTCCGCCGCCCACCCCTTCGGCTGTGACCAGATGGGCCGCGACGTCCTCTCCCGCACCCTGGAGGGGGCGGGCTCCACCCTGGCCATCGCCCTGGCGGTGCTGGCGGTGGGCGCGGTGTGCGGGCTGGCCGTCGGCGCGCTGTGCGGCTACTACGGCGGCGCGGCCGACGCCCTCATCATGCGCCTGTGCGACGCCATCGCCGCCTTCCCCAGCGTACTGCTGGCCATGGTGGTGCTGGCGGTCACCGGGCCGGGGAAGTACAACGTCATCGGCGCGCTGGGGGTGCTGTTCATCCCCAGCTTCGCCCGGCTGGTCCGGGGGGAGTTCCTCAAGTACCGGGACCGGGATTTTGTCCAGTCCGCCCGGCTCATGGGGGTGTCCGACCTGCGGATCATCTTTGTCCATATCCTGCCCAACACCTGGGCGGTATTACTGTCCGGATTGACGATCGGGTTTAATAACGCGGTGTTGGCGGAGGCGTCCATGAGCTACCTGGGCATCGGCGTCAGCGCCCAGGAGCCCAGCGTGGGCTATCTGCTCAAGGACGCCCAGGGGGTCTTGTTCAGCCTGCCCTGGTGTACCGTATTCCCGGCTTTGGTGGCCGTTCTGCTGATCTTAGGGGTCGGCCTGGTGGGCGAGGGCATCCGGGAGCGGATGGGGGTGGCGTCATGATGCTGGATATCCGGGATTTGAGCGTGGTGTTCTCGGACCGGCAGGAGCCCTTTACAGCCGTTGACCACGTTTCCCTCCAGATGGAGGAAGGGGAGATCGTGGGCATCGTGGGCGAGTCCGGCTCGGGCAAGTCCATGACCGCCCACGCCCTGATGGGGCTGATCCGCCGCTCCCAGGTGGCGGTGAGCGGCAGCGCCCTGTTTGAAGGGGTCGACCTGCTCTCCCTGTCCCGCGGTGAGCTGCGGCAGTACCAGGGCCGGGATCTGTCCATCATTTTCCAGGAGCCCATGACCAGCCTGAACCCCACCATGCGGATCGGCAAGCAGGTGGAGGAGTCCCTGCGCATCCACGAGAAACTCTCCCAGGCCGAGCGCAGGGCCCGGGCCCTCGACGCCATGGCCCTGGCGGGCCTGCCCGACCCGGAGGGCGTGTACCGCCAGTACCCCCACCAGCTGTCCGGCGGGATGCGCCAGCGGGTGATGATCGCGGCGGCGCTGGTGCTGCGGCCAAAGCTGCTCATCGCCGACGAGCCCACCACGGCGCTGGACGTGACCATCCAGGCCCAGATTTTGGAGACGCTGAAGGACATCAACCGCAAGGAGGGCACCGCCATCCTGTTCATCTCCCACGACCTGGGGGTGGTGAAGGCCCTGTGCGGCCGGGTGGCGGTGATGAAGCAGGGGAGGATCGTGGAGTCCGGGCCGGTGGACGAGGTGTTCCACCATCCCCGGGAGGACTACACCAAGCTGCTCATCGCCTCCCGGCCCGCCAGAAGGAAGCTGAGAGGGGGCGGGACCGGTGGGTGAGCCTATCGTGCGTGTTTCCGGCCTGAACAGCTGGTACGGGCGGGGCAGGGAGCGCAAACAGGTGCTCCGGGACGTGTCCCTGGAGCTGGCCCCCGGCGAGGTGCTGGGCATCGTGGGCGAGTCCGGCTCGGGCAAGTCCACCCTGGCCAAGTGTGTGCTGGGGCTGGTCACGGATATCACAGGGGAGCTGGCCGTCAACAGCCCCCGGCCCCAGATGGTGTTCCAGGACCCCTACGGCTCGCTGAACCCGGCCAAGACGGTGGGCTGGATCTTGGAGGAGCCCCTCCGGGCCGCCGGGGTAAGGGACCGGGAGGAGCGCCGCCGCAGGGTGGGGGAATTCCTGTCCCTGGTGGGGCTGGAGGAGGAGCATCTGGCCCGGAAACCCGCCCAGCTGTCCGGCGGGCAGCGCCAGCGGGTGGCCATTGCCGCCGCCCTCATCCAGGGCAGCAAGCTCATCGTGCTGGACGAACCGGTGTCGGCGCTGGACGTGACCTTACAGGCCCAAATCCTCCGCCTGCTGGCGGACTTGCAGGAAAAGCTGGGCCTGTCCTACCTGTTCATCTCCCACGACCTGGCGGTGGTGTACCAGCTGTGCGACCGGGTGGCGGTGATGACAGGGGGGGAGATCGTGGAGGAAGGGGACGTGGACACGGTCTACGACCACCCCCAACATCCTTATACCAAGAAGCTGCTGGACGCCTCCCTGGCGCTGGACCAGCCTGGACATTAAGAAATCCCCTGCCGCTTACAGCGGCAGGGGATTTTTCACGGCCAAGCCGGGAATGACACGATTGGGAAAACTTGACCAGCAGCAAAGCGATCGCCCCCCGCCGTCAGGCGGGGGGCGATTCTGTCGTTACACGATCAGGAAGAACTTGACGAGGAACAGCGCGGAGATGACGTAGGTCAGCACAGAGACCTCCTTGGCCTTGCCAGAGAACACCTTGATGACGGTGTAGGAGATCAGGCCCAGGCCGATGGCGTGGCCGATGGAGCTGGAGATGGGCATGGCGATGAGCATCAGGGCCACGGGCACCATCTGGTCCATGTCGTCGAAGTTGACGTTCTTCAGGCCCATGAGCATCAGCACGCCCACGTAGATCAGGGCGGCGGAGGTGGCGGGGGCGGGGATGATGGCCGCGATGGGGGCGATGAAGGTGCAGGCCAGGAACAGCACGCCGCAGGTCAGGGCGGTGAGGCCCGTGCGGCCGCCGGCCTCCACGCCGGAGGCGGACTCCACGAAGGTGGTGACGGTGGAGGTGCCGGTGCAGGCGCCGGTCACGGTGCCGATGGCGTCAGCCAGCAGGGCTTCCTTCATGTTGGGCATGTTGCCCTGCTTGTCCACCATGCCGGCCCGGGAGGCGGTGCCCACCAGGGTGCCGATGGTGTCGAACATGTCGATCATGCAGAAGGTGATGACCAGGGTGATGACGGTGAACAGGCCGATGTCCATGAAGCCCTGGACGTTGAACTTGAACAGGGTGGTCTTGGCCATGTCGGCGAAGGGGGGCAGGAAGCTGGCGGTGGCCAGGGAAGCGAAGGGGTTGGTGCTCAGGAAGGCGAAGGAGCCGATCCAGTAGATCACGGAGGCACACAGCATACCGATCAGCACCGCGCCCTTGACGCCCTTCTTGGCCAGCAGCACGATGACGAACAGGCCGATGAACATGGTGACCACGGACAGGACCATGGCGGAGTAGCCGGAGCCCATAGTGGTCTGGGCGGTGGAGGCGGTGAGGGCGCCGAAGAAGTCACGCATGACGTAGAAGGGGCCGCCGGTCTCGGAGTAGATGCCCGCGTTGGAGCCGAAGCCGATGTTCATCAGCATCAGGCCGATGGCGGGGGCGATGCCCAGCCGGACGCCCAGGGGGATGGCTTCCACGATCTTCTCCCGGATGTTGAGCACGGACAGGACGATGAACACGATGCCCTCAATGAGGATGATGATCAGCGCGGCCTGGAAGCTGGCCACGTAGCTCATGCCGGTCATGGCGGCCACGTTGGCTACCACGATGGCAAAGAAGCTGTTCAGGCCCATGCCCGGGGCCAGGCAGAAGGGCTTGTTGGCCAGGAAGGCCATGCAGAACATGGCGACGGCGGAGGCGATGCAGGTGGCCAGGAACACGCCGTTCCAGAGGTCCTGCCCCTCGGCGCCGAAGCCGGTGAGCAGGTTGGGGTTCAGGGCGATGATGTAGGCCATCGTCATGAACGTGGTGAGGCCGGCCACGATCTCGGTGCGTACCGTGGTGCCGTTCTCCTTGAGCTTGAAGATTTTTTCCATAAAAAACTCCCTCTCCAGAATTTCCTTCGGTGGGATCGGAGCGGGAGGAAAACAAAATCAGCCCGGAGACGAACCGTGCTTCCGCGCTTGTTTTGTGACCGGTAGTTGCCGGATAGGCCGGCAGTAGAGACTCGGGCCCCGTCTCGTCCCGATTATACCGAAGGATATCAAGTTGACAAGTGGATGATATCATAGGAATGGGGGAATTTCTACAGGTTTTTTCCTTTTCCAAAAAACTTCATTACATTTTGACAAGAAGGGCCCGGGATAGTATAATATCTCTCGTATATTTTACAACTGGAGATGAGCTGCTATGACCTATGAAATGACCGTGGCGGGTCTGAAACGCCAGCTGCCCCTGTGCCCCATCAGCGACACCCTGATGATCGGGGCCTTTGTGATCTTCGGCGACGTGGAGCTCACCTGCGCCTGCGCCCGGGACCTGCTGAAGATCGCGCCGGAATTCGACTACATGGTGGCCCCCGAGGCCAAGGCCATCCCCCTGGTCCATGAGATGGCCCGGCAGAGCGGCCGCAACGACTACTTCCTGGTGCGCAAGAAGAAAAAAGCCTACATGGACGGCGTGTTCGAGGCGGTGGACCGCTCCATCACCACCGAGGGGGAGCAGAAGCTGTACATGGACGGGGCGGACGCCAAAAAGATAAAGGGCAAGCGCATCCTCATCCTGGACGACGTGATCTCCACCGGCGGCTCGCTGGCGGCGGTGGAGAGCCTGGTGGACCAGGCCGGGGGCAATGTGGTGGGCCGCATGGCGATCCTGGCCGAAGGGGACGCCGCCAAGCGGGATGACATCCTGTTCCTGGAGAAGCTGCCCCTGTTCTCCCCGGAGGGGAAACCGCTGTAAAGACGCGAACGGACATTCTATACATAGAAATCAATAATAAACGCATGTTCGATATTTGAACAAATTAAAAACTTTTGTTCAATTTCTCAAAACCACTTTACTTTTCCCAACAGCCGTGCTATGATGCTAATGGAAAGACCCGGTCCCCCCGAAAGAGAGGGAGGAAAAGCCGGGGCCCCGATAAAATATTTAGAAACGAGGTGTCAAGTATGAAGCTGTGGAAACGGCTGATCCCCCTGGCCCTGGCCTTGACGCTCCTGGCCGGCTGCGCCACCACCGGCGATATAACAGACGAGGACGTCTACCTTGACCGGGTGGAGCTGCAGGAGGTCAGCATCGAGGACGAGGCTGTGGCCATGTCCGACGCGCCCGCCGCGCTGAGCACTATGCTGCTGCCCGAAGCGTCCGGCACGAAGGTGGAGAAAAACAGCCGGGCGACCATCGACTACTCCAACATCAAAGATGGCTATGTGATGGTCAAATGCTCCTCTACCGGCAAAAAGCTGATGGTGCAGGTGTTCGGTCCGTCCTACGCGACGAACGAGACCAAGTACACCTATAACCTGAACGGCGGCGAATGGACCACCTTCCCCCTGTCTGACGGCAACGGCAGCTACAAGGTGACCGTGTATGAAAACACCTCCGGCAAGTCCTATGCCGCCCTGCTCAGCGCCTCCTTCAACGTGACGATGGAGGACGAGTTTGCCCCCTTCTTGCGGCCCAACCAGTACGTGGACTACGCCAACGCCCCCAAGGCCGTCGCCAAGGCGGCGGAGCTGGCCGGCAGCGAGACCGACGCGCTGAAGCTGGTGGAGATCGTCTACGACTACGTGGTGAAGAACCTGACCTACGACAAGAAGCTGGCCACCACCGTCAAGAGCGGCTACCTGCCCGTGCTGGACGACGTGCTGGCCAAGAAGACCGGCATCTGCTTTGACTACGCCAGCCTGATGACCGGGATGCTGCGCAGCCTGGGCGTCCCCTGCAAGCTGGTGGTGGGCTACGCCGGCACGAGCTACCACGCCTGGATCAACGTCTGGTCGGAGGAGACCGGTTGGGTGAACGGCGCGGTCTACTTCGACGGCGTCGCCTGGCAGCGGATGGACCCGACCTTTGCCTCCTCGGGCAATCAGAGTGCGGCCATCATGAAGTATATTGGCAACGGGAAGAACTACAATCCGATGTATTTGTACTGAGGCCGCGGATAAAAATTTAAAAAAGCCCTTTACGAATGGATGGGTTTGAATTAAAATGGGTCTGTGGATACCACAGGCCCATTTTATTATGATACACAACGCGATAGCGTGTAGATTGGAGCATTACATGAAACGTAATACGATTTCTCACGGGGAGCTGTCCTCCCTGTGCCTGGAGCTGTCCATGCTGTTCCACTCCGGCGTGGGCACAGGGGACGCCCTGACCCTGCTGGCGGAGGAGAGCGACCCGGCGTACCAGGCCATGCTGACCGCCATGGCGGATCAGGTCGATTTCGGAGCCACCCTTTCCGCGGCGATGCGGGAGTCGGGCCGGTTCCCCGCCTACGTATGCGGACTGGTGGAGGTAGGCGAACGGGCGGGCCGCACCGAGGAGGCCCTGGCCGCCCTGGCCCGGTACTATGAGCGCCGCGCCCGGCTGGACCGGCGGATCAAGAGCGCCCTGCTCTATCCGGCGGTGATGCTGCTGCTGATGCTGGTGGTCATCGGGGTGCTGCTGGTGAAGGTCCTCCCCATTTTTGACGATGTGTACGCCTCCCTGGGCGGGCGGCTCACCGGCGTGGCCGGGGGCCTGCTGGCCCTGGGGCGCTGGCTGGACGGGGCGATGCCCGTGCTGTGGGTGCTGATGGCCGCCGTGGCCGCGTTCCTGGCCGCCTTCGCCGCCGTGCCCGCCTTCCGGGAGAAGCTCACCGCCCTCTGGCGCGGCAGCCGCGGCGACAGGGGCGTGGCCCGGAAGATGAACGACGCCCGGCTGGCCCAGGCCCTGTCCATGGGCATGGCCAGCGGGATGCCCGTGGAGGAGGCGCTGGAGCTGGCCTCCGGCCTGCTGGACGATGTGCCCCAGACCAAGGAGCGCTGCCTGAACTGCCGCGCCCGCCTGGAGCAGGGGGAGCGGCTGGCCGCCGCCATGCGGGACAGCGACCTGCTGCCCGCCCGGGCCTGCCGCCTGCTGGAGCTGGGCCAGCGCAGCGGCACGGGGGACGCCGCCATGGAGAAGATTGCGGACGACCTGTCTGAAGAGAGCGAGGCCGCGCTGGAGGAGCAGGTGAGCCGGGTGGAGCCCGCCCTGGTGCTGGTGTGCTCCATCCTGGTGGGGCTGATCCTGCTGTCTGTGATGCTGCCGCTGATGCACATCATGTCGGCCATCGGGTGACGGGCCATGAGGAGACAGAAAGCCCCCTGGGGGGCCTTGCTCCGCGCCCTGCTGCTGCCCGCGGCGATCGTGGCGGTGCTGGTGTTTTTCTCCACCGCCCTCAGCGGCATTGACAGCGGCCGCGCGGCGGAGGATCAGAAACAGCTGGAGCAGGCCCTGCGCCGGGGCTGCGTGGCCTGCTATGCCGCCGAGGGGATCTACCCCCCGGACGTGGACTATTTGAAGGAGCACTACGGCGTCCAGGTGGACGAGGAGCGGTACAACGTGTTTTACACCGTGTTCGCGGACAACCTGATGCCTGATATCGTTGTTCTGGAGCAGACGCCATGAGACGAAAGCAGATCCAACATCATATCGACGCGCTGATCGCCCTGCTGCTGTTCGGGGTGTTCGCCGCCTGCGTTCTGGCGGTGCTGCTCACTGGGGCGGACGCCTACCGCCGCCTGACCCTGCGGGACCAGGCGGCCTATGAGCGGCGGGCCTGCACCCAGTACATCGCCACCAAGGTGCGGCAGGCCGACGCCGGGGGATCGGTGGCCGTGACGGACATAGAGGGGACGCCGGCCCTGGTGCTGGGCGCGGGCGAGGAATACGTCACGTATATCTACTGCCACGGCGGCTGGCTGCGGGAGCTGTATGCCTGGGCCGAGGAGCCCGCGGCCCCGGAGGACGGGCACGAGCTGGTGGCGGCGGAGGGACTGTCCCTGTCCCTGGAGGACGGGCTGCTCACCGTGCGGGTGGCCGGGACCGGGGGCGGCGAGGACACGCTGCTGCTGTCTCTGCGGAGCGGAGAGGGGGCGGCCTCATGAGGAGCAAAGCGCCCCTGGCCATGATGGAGCAGATCGTCATGCTGCTGGTGTTCGCGCTGGCGGCGGCGCTGTGCCTCCAGGCATTTGTCCAGTCTGACCAGCAGTCCCGCCGGATGGAGGCCCGGGATCGGGCCGCGGTGCTGTGCCAGAGCGCGGCGGAAGTCCTGCGCTCGGCCAAAGGGGAGACGTTCGCCGTATCCGCAGCGCTGGGCCATCCATATGTTTATGGCTATACCCGGGCGCCCCTGGCTATCTACTATGATGATAACTGGGAAATGGGTTCGGAGACAGAAGGCGCCTATTGCCTGAGGGTAGAGCCCCTGGAGGACAGCGGGATCCCCGGCTTGGGCAAGGGATCTGTTTCAGTGACCGCTACGGACACCGGGGAGACCCTGTTTGAGCTGGACGTCGCCTGGCAGGAGGAGGTGGGCAACCATGGCTGAGCGGAAGAGGGAAGGCATGGCCCCGCCCGCCCTGGGGGGCAGCTCCCTGCTGGTGGCCTTCGCGGTGCTGGCCCTGACGGTGTTTGCCCTGCTGTCCCTGTCCACCGTCCGGGCGGACGTGCGGCTGGCGGACGCCTCCGCCAAGGCGGTGGAGGACTACTACGCCGCCGATGTGAAGGCCCAGGAGATCCTGGCGCGGCTGAGGAACGGCGAGACGGTGGAGGGTGTAGAGAGCATCGAGCCGACACTGACGCAAAAGGACCGGGAGCAGATCGACTGGGTACTTGACAGTGGGCTTTCCTCGCGGCATGAGGGGACGGAGACCGACCTCCCGCTGGGTGATGTTACGGTGACGGGGACCGGCCTCCCGCTGTTCACCATTCCCGCCGCGAAGTGTGTGGGTTACGCCGTCCCCATCTCGGACACCCAGGAGCTCCAGGTGGAGGTCCTGCTATACGGAACGGACTATGAAGTGCGGCGCTGGCAGGCCGTCCCCATCGGCGATTGGGAGCCGGACGACCACCTGAACGTCTGGACCGGGGAAGATGAATAAGGAGCGGAGACCATGGAAAACCTATTTGATTATTTGAAGCGGGCGGTAGAGGACAACGCCTCCGACCTGTTTATCGTGGCGGGCGGCCCGGTGTGCGAAAAACTGGATAAAAAGCTGATCCCCATCGGCACAGACCGCCTCATGCCCAAGGACGCGGAGGAGCTGGTTACCCAGCTTTACACCCAGGCCGGGCGGCCCAGGGACGTCTTTTTGCGGGATGGCGATGACGACTTCTCCTTCTCCATGGCCGGGCTGGCCCGGTTCCGGGTGAACACCTACCGCCAGCGCGGCTCCATGGCGGCGGTGGTGCGGGTGGTGGCCTTCGGCATCCCGGACTGGCAGGACCTGCACATCCCGCCCCAGGTGATGGAGCTGGCAAGCCTGACCCACGGCATGGTGCTGGTCACCGGCACGGCGGGCAGCGGCAAGTCCACCACCCAGGCCTGCGTCATCGACCGGATCAACCAGACCCGGAGCGGCCACATCATCACCCTGGAGGACCCCATCGAGTACCTCCACCGCAACGCCAAGAGCATCGTCTCCCAGCGGGAGATCTCCATCGACACCCAGGACTACCTCGCCGCCCTGCGGGCCTGCCTGCGGCAGGCCCCCGACGTCATCCTCCTGGGTGAGATGCGCGACCACGAGACCATCCGCACCGCCATGACGGCGGCGGAGACGGGCCATCTGCTCATCGCCACCCTGCACACCAAGGGGGCGGTGAACACGGTGGACCGCATCGTGGACTCCTTCCCCAGCACCCAGCAGGAGCAGGTGCGCTCCCAGCTGTCCATGGTGCTGCGCACCGTAGTGAGCCAGCAGCTGCTGCCCGACAAGGACGGCGGCATGGTGCCCGCCTATGAGATCATGCAGATGAACAACGCCATCCGCAGCCTCATCCGGGACAACAAGACCCACCAGATCGACAACGCCAT
>JAAVHY010000015.1 GCA_014799485.1 Clostridiales bacterium
ACCTGCTATGAGTACGCCAAAAACAATGGTCATATTGTAATTGGTGAGTACATTGACAGGGCACAGAGCGGCACCACCGACAGCCGCGCGGCGTTTCAACATATGATTGCCGATAGCGACAAGCACACTTTTGAAGCAGTCCTTGTCTATCAGCTTGACCGTTTTGCCCGCAACCGCTACGATAGCGCCATCAACAAGGCCAAGCTGAAAAAGAACGGTGTTCGGGTGATTTCTGCCAGAGAAAACATCAGCAACGATGCCAGCGGTATTTTGGTAGAAGGCGTGTTGGAGAGTATGGCCGAATACTATTCGGCAGAGTTAGCTCAAAAAATCCGGCGTGGTATGGATATAAACGCCGAAAAATGTTTAAGTAATGGAAGCAACCCTGGCCTTGGTTATTATGTGGACAAAGAACGCCGTTTTCATGTTGACCCGGAAACCGCGCCTGTGGTTCGAGAGATTTTTGAAATGTATGCCAGTGGAAAGACAGTCGCAGAGATCACCAAGTATCTCAACGCCAAGCAGATCAAAACCTCTCTTGGCAAGGCATTTAACAAGAACAGCCTCCATCGTCTGCTCCGTAATAAGCGGTACATTGGTTATTACATCTACAAGGACACCGAAACACCGGATGGGATGCCCCGAATCATTGAGGACGAGCTGTTTGAGCGTGTCCAGCGTATTCTTGACTGCAACAAAAAAGCCCCGGCGAGAGCACGAGGCAAAGAAGAATATTTATTGACCACTAAGCTGTTTTGCGGCTATTGTCATGAGATGATGACGGGCTATGGCGGTACGGGGAAGTCTGGCAAAGCGTATCACTATTATGCCTGCAAAAACGCCAAGAAAAAGCTGTGCCGCAAAAAGGTGGTGAATAAGAAGGCAATCGAGGACAGAGTTGTTTCGGAGTGCTACAAACTGCTGACGGACAAAAATATCGAAAAGATCGCTACCGCAGTTGCCGCCGCCTGTGAAGCAGATTTTGACAATTCTACAGTCAAACGACTGAAATCCTCTCTGAAAGAAATTGATACTGCTATCGAAAATCTTTGGACTGCCCTGGAGCGCGGGCAAGCCGCCGACATGATTACAGAGCGCATTGAAAAACGGCAGAAAGAGAAAGTTGAGATTCAGGCTCAGCTTGCTATTGAAATGGGAAAGCAGGTAGTCTTTACTGCTCCGCAGATCAAAGCCTATTTATGTTCTCTCCGAAAAGGCAGTATCAACGACGAAAATGTCCGTAAGGGCATCGTCAATATTTTCCTTCGGGCAATTTATTTGAAAGATGATCGCTTCACGTTGATCCTCAACGGCGGTGACAGGCCAATCGAGATCGACGATGTGCTGTTGGAGGAAGTCGAGGAAAACTTGGAAGGGGCGGGGTGTTCATCTATGGTTGCGTACGCTCCACCACATGAAAGGTATACGAACACCGTTTCCAAAGCCAGTCTGGCGGTGTACGGAACCTGGTTCGCCCTCGTAGTCAACATAGACGACTACGAGGGCGAATTCTATCCTGAGACGACGCTGCCGACCTATAGAGAGATCCGCGCCTGGATCAAGGAGCGCTACGGTTTCACCGTCAACAGCGCCAGCATATCGCAGACCAAGAAGAAATACGGACTTATCGCAGATACCGAAGGGCGCTACGTCCAGAAAGTGAAGCCAGAGAAAGAGACGGCAATCCGCGAGGCGTTTGTTTGGTTCGGATTACTGAAATGAGAATGATATGTTACAGAGGCCGCTCCAGGACATTGTGTTCGGGAGCGGCCCTTTTGTAAGCCGCTGGACCGACCGGGAGGGAAACAACCGGGAGGCCGCGGAAATCGTCGCGAACAGCGGCTACGCTGACCGCGTTGCAAAGAAGGAGTGTATCATCCTGTTCCTGCGCCGGTGCGAGGATATATCCAAACCGTTTTATACTGTGGAAATCCGGGGCGGGAAGATTGCTCAGGTGCGCGGGATGCAGAACTGCGACGCCACGCCCGAGGTGGAGACGTTCATGGCCCAGTGGGAGCGGCGCGTCCTTCAGGGGCGGGAAATGGAGGACGGCATGGAGATGGCCGCTTGAAAATTTTTGCCCAAGAGGTTGACAAACCGCCCCCGGTCGTGTATCATGTCCATAGTTTCCAAAAAGGACATGATACGGCGACAGCTGTATTATGCCCTTTTTCTGTTTTTACAGAGCGAAGGGTAACTCTATTACGAGGAGGACACCCATCATGGCAACCAAGCAAAACGCGAAGGAGTATCCCATCCAGATCATCCGCGAGGACCTGCGGCGGCGCTCGACCCAGGAAGCGGCCCTGCTGTCGCGATCCGTCGGCCGGCTGACCTCCTGTGACGTCCAACCCTGCCTGGAGTACCGCGACGAGATCGCCAGCGAGCACGCCGTCATTGAGCGGCTGCTCTACGTCCAGGAGTGCCGGAACTCCCTGGAGCGGTGCATCGGTTCCGGGAGTGCCCGCCTGCGCTACCGCTGGCGGGACGGCCGGGTGACCGAGACCCGGTTCCGCAGGACGGCTCCCGGAAGGATCAGGGTCAGCGGACTGCTGGCCGAGCCCGTGCTGAAAGCGGCAGGCTGAACGCAAGGACCGCCGCAGTGGATTTCATATCCGCCGCGGCGGCTTTTTGCGTTTTCCCTGTGGACATCATGGTGGACACGGGTGATGGCAACTGCGACTACACCCTCAACGTCGCCTATCCCTGCTGGTACGGGGCCTACGGCGCACCCATCGACGACAGGGCGGGCATCGTGTGGCTGGCAAAGACCCAGGGCTACACCCGTGGCAGGCTGCAGCGGGCCCTGCGGCAAGGGGACATGGCGAACCCGAGGGGCTTTCTGGAGTCCATGCGGGTGGAGCTTGCCAACCTGCCCTCGGCCATGTCCACGGTGACGTTCCTGGTGGAACTGACGCTGGAGCAGTTGATCGAACTGAACCGGCTCATCAAGCTGCAGGACAGGGACGGCCATCACTGGGATAGCCGGGAGAACCCGTACTGCGGGTATATCATCCTCGACAAGGACACCATGACGGGGCTGTACGATCCCTGGCAGGGCGGCGGGAGCGTTCTGGAAATCCAGTTGGAGAAGGATGTACGCCTGCCCATCAAGTACATCCGCTCCGCCCTGCCGGACGGCGGCGACGGCTACCCGGTGGGCGAAGTCTACGGGATGTGCGGCTCCGCGTGGAAGCGCGGCGGCTTGAAGCTCATCCACGCGCCGGTGAAGCTGGCGGCATGAACGGAAAATTTTTTGCCGGCACTGTTGACAAACCGGCACGGAGCGCGTATAATGTCCCCAATATGAAAAAAAGGACATGAAATGGCTACGGCCATTTTATGCCCTTTTTCTTTTTGCGCCGGAAAGAGGGGAAATTGGAAAGGAGAACACCGATCATGAAGCAAATCCAACCCCGTCCCCTGGACGAACGCGTCCAGAGGGTGAACGAAGGCCGGTCCGCCTACCCGGAATACACCCTCAGCGTCATCCGGAACCTGGCGGAAATGCCCATCGCGGACTATCTGGCCCGGTTCGAGGAGGCGCGGGCGCGGCTCTGCGTGCTCCTCTCGCTGCCGGACTGCTCGGGCCTGACCTATCAGGAGACAGCCTGCCGGATCCACCGCCTGCACCGTAAGAACTCCAGGGCGGCAGGCGAGGCCGCCTGCATTTTGGCCAACCCGATGAAATATTACTACGATCACTGCGTCAAAGGGGAGGGCGGCGCATGAAACAGATCGAAAAGATCCCGCTGGCCAACCGCCTGCGGCAGGCGGCTGCGAAACAGCCCACGCCCTATTTCCTGCACATCTACCGATTCTACATGGACACATATTTTTACGGGCTGGCCGAGCTGGCCGGGGATAACCGTGACCTCACGGAGACCCTGGACAAAAATCTGCTGTCCCACCTGGCCCAATACGAGGAAGCGCCGCTCCTGGCGGATTTTGTCGCCGAGAGCATGGAGCTTCCCCGGTGGGAGCTGGGGGAGCTGCTCTATCAGGTATTGGTCAAGCCATTTGCCGAGTTGGAAGAAAGGAGAAAAACGATATGAACATACCCGCCGTCATTGAAAGGACCAGCGAGGGCATCCAACGCTGCGAGATCCAGGACGTGATGCTCCAGCGGCGTGAAATCGACTGCGTGGGGAAGATCGACCGCGAGTCCGTCAACGCCATCATTTTGCAGCTGCGGTATCTCCAGTCGCTGGACGATGCCGGGGAGATCACCATCTACGTCAACAGCCCCGGCGGGAGCATCGACGACGGGCTGGCGCTGATCGACGTCATGGCCGCCCTGCGCTGTCCCATCCGTACCGTCTGTGTGGGTCTGGCGGCCAGCATGGGGGCGCTCCTGTTCGCGTCCGGCGACAAGCGGGACATCCTGCCCCATGGACGCGTCATGATACACGACCCGCTGATCGCGGGCGGTGTTGGCGGGAGCGCCCTGAAGCTGGACGCCGTCGCCCGGGACCTGATGAAGGCCCGGGAGACCATTGCCCAGATCCTGTCCGAGCGCACCGGGCACACCATCGAGGAGGTCTACGAAAAGACTGCCAACGACACTTACTTCGATGCTCAGGAAGCGTTGGAGTGGGGGCTGGCGGACCGTATCATCCACGAGATTTAGGGAGGGCCGGAACATGAGGAACACAGGTTATCGGATCCTGGCCGAGGGCCAGACGGTGAGCAATGACACCTGGGCCACCGGGCTGAACAACAACGACGTGATCATCGGCCCCAGCGGCGCGGGAAAGACCCGTGGCTACGTCAAGCCCAACCTTTTGCAGGGCAGCGAAAGTATGCTGATCACCGACCCCAAAGGCAGCCTGCGGCAGGAAGTCGGGCCTGTCCTGGAGCGAAGCGGCTACCGGGTGAGGGAGATCGACCTGGCGGACTGCCTCGCGTCCCCCTGGGGGTACAATCCGCTGGACTATGTCCGCCACGACGACCGGCGGGACGCGTACCGCGAACAGGACATCATGACCATCGCCGCCTGTTTGGTGCCCCTCAGCTCCCATGAACAGTTTTGGGATCTGTCCGCGCGGATGCTGCTGGAGGCGCTGATCGGCTACGTCCTGGAATGCCTGCCGGAGGATGAGCACGACCTGTACACCGTGTCCCGGCTGCTCCAGGAAATGGGCGGCAAATCCTTCGACTACCTGTTCTCAGAACTGGAGCAGATTGCCCCCGGCTGTTTCCCGGTCAGCCGGTACCGGATGTTCCGGCTGGCGAAGAACGCGGACAAAATGTTTTCGAGCATCTTGGGCATCCTGGCCGCAAACCTCAGCCCCTACACGTTTGACGGTGCAAGGGCGTTGTTTCAAAATTCCCGGAAAATCATTTTCCCAGACCTGGGCCAGGAGAAAACGGCGGTGTTCCTGACGGTGAGCGACACGGACCGCTCCATGGACGGGCTGGCCAACCTGTTCTACACCCAGGCGCTGCAAAGCCTGTGCGCCGCCGCGGACAAAAGCCCCGGCCACCGTCTGGCCGTCCCGGTGCGCTTCATTCTGGACGACTTCGCCGCCAACACCTGCATCCCGGATTTTGACAAGACCGTTTCCGTCACCCGTTCCCGGGAGGTCAGCGTAAGCATCATTTTGCAGAGCCTGTCCCAGCTGGAAGCCCTGTACGGGCACGCGAAGGCGCTGACCATCCTGAACAACTGCGACAATCTCCTGTACCTGGGCGGCCAGGACGTGGAAACGGCGACGTTCGTCAGCAAAAAGGCCAACCGGCCCGTCAGCGACATCCTCAATATGCCCCTGGACAGCGCGTGGCTGTTCACGCGGGGGAGCGCGCCCCGGCAGGTCAGGAAATTCAAGCTGGAGAGTCACCCGCGTTACCGGGAGCTGCCGGAGAGCCGCTGTGATGGCAAGTGGAAGGATCTGCCGGAAACGGAACTCCTGCCGGACGCGCAGCTGACCGCGTGACGGCACAAATCGTTCAGAAAGTAGCCCAATCCAGACCCCTTAGTGGGCAAATGATTGCCGACCCACACCCGAAATGTGGAAATTGGCCCATGATTGGCCCAAATGTGGGCCGTTTTCCAAGTCCAACCAGGCTTTTGGTCCAAAATTCGGCCCCGAAGTGGGTTAATTCTTTGCTATCCGGCTCTATCACACGAAAATCATCTGCACATATCACCCCCGTGAAGCGTTAAATCGCTTTGCGGGGGTATTTTTTTGATGCCGCACCACAACGCGGCAACGCGGTACGCGGTATGGAATCCCTCTGAGGAGAAAGCTCAGGCGGGCCGTATAGCGGAAGTTGTACCGCTCACAGCCCCGACTGCTTACGCAGTCTTTAAGGGGGCTGTGGGCTGGGCCAAAAATACCCTATTTATCGGACATATTGTACGCAGGTCAACGTTGTATACCGCGTGTCATTTTTGAAAAATCCGGTATACTTTTTCAACTTTGAAACCGTTGGGGCGCAACGGTTTGCGGCACCCTTTACACCACGGTGTACCAAAATACACCGAAATTTGGCAGTGCTGTACACCGCGCTTTCTGTTGATATCTCAACGCAAAACGCCAATCAATTTGATGACTTCCCAAAAACCACGGATTTTGATAAAAGGCCCTTACTGCGCCGTGGCCGGAGGACCCACGGCTTGCCCCTGCAGGGTGCCCTGACCCCGGCGGAGCCGGGATTTGGGGCCGCTCCCGCATCCCGGTGATGCGTGTGATCGGCCCACGGTATCACACGTGTGTGTTGCGGGACTGTTCCAAATGCCCCAAACAATCCATATACATTTTCCTGCTTTCTCTTTCCACAATTCCCATAAACGTGATATAATGGCCTATACCTATTTGGAGGTGGATGCCAAATGTCAACTATTTGCGTCTTTTCTGATTCACATGGGTACTCTGAAAATATGCTGCGCGCCATTGAGAAGGAAAACCCAGACTGCGTCTTTTTCCTTGGTGACGGCGCGGCTGATATTGCCGCAGTGGCGAAAAAACATCCGCAGCTCACGGTTCACACAGTCCGGGGAAACTGTGACACCCATTCGGCAGCGCCGATTATTCTGAGAACCACCATTGAGGGTAAGAAGTTCTTTGCCGCACACGGTCACACCTTTGATGTCAAAACTGACGCGACTTTTGACGAATTGCGCAGTGCCGCGATGGAAGCTGATGCTGCTGTGGTTTTGTTTGGACACACTCATGTGCCCTTTAAGGACAGAAGCTGGGGTATGGAGATTTTGAATCCTGGCCCTATCGGCAGCAACACCGCCGTTCCGAGCTATGGCATCGTGCGGATCGAAAATGGTACGATCTGCACCGAGCTTAAAACGCTGAATAAAAGCTGACCCGGTATTCGCGGGTCAGCTTTTTTGAATCTGTGTGCTCTCAGTTAGAACCTTCGGCCGCTCATGCGGCCCAGTTGTAGTCAAGGAAAGGAGATCAACAACAAAGGACACAGCCCAAAATTTGAGCTGTGTCCGGCAAAACCCTTGAAATTTGTCATAAGGGGGTATAAAATGACAACCATGAGATAGCAGACAAAAAGACAGGGCGTGGAGAGCGGCAACTCCCCGCGTGCCTATGCAGGGGACCAATCCTCCCACGCAGCAGGAATATTGCGCCCATCCGCGATCATAACTGTTCCCGCAATTTTCAAGGGGGCATTTGATTGCGGTTTGTGTGTGCGCTTTATGAGCGGTGCAGGGATCGCAAGCCCCTGCACCGTTTTGTTGTCTCAGCGGTCGGCCCGGTCAGGCGCAAAAACGGGATTCAAAAAATTTTCAAAATTTTTTGAATCCCGTAAAACCTGCCAGCAACTTTGTGTGTCTAAATTAATAGATTCGGTAAACAGCCGCTTTCGCCGTGTCGGTCAACATCTATCATTGGAGGTAATACTATGAAAAAATTTCTGTCCGTCCTGCTCATCCTGTGTATGGCCGCATCCATGCTGTCCCTGTCCGCCTGCGGGAAGGACGCCGGGAACCAACCGAACAGCGACACAATGTCTCCCGGTTCTTCATATGGTCAGGGAGCGCCGGAAATGCCCGTCTCTGAACAGCCCGCCGAACCCGAGGCGACCCCAACTCCCACACCGGAGGTCCCCGGGGTGGACAACAGCAATTTCGAGCTCGTCTCTGTCTTAACGGGCTTTCGTGATGGCTGGGCTCAAATCGAATTTAGGAATACATCAGCCGACATTGCCTACCGCGGAATCATCGACACCAACGGGAAGCTGCACGCCTATACCGAACTCCGCTCCGATCCTTTTGATGTCTATGATCTTGGCCATATGTATTTGTCCTTGCCCGATGCAATGTATGTGATCGACCCGGCGGGCGGGGTCTATTCCGTTCCAAATTCTGACGGACATGACGTCATATCCGTCTACTATGGCTATGCTCTTCGGCTGGAAGAGGAATCCAAGACCGTCCACATCTATGGCCCGGATGGGAATGAGTTGACCAGCGTCACCGACGAGAGTTTGCTCCCTCTATTTGACTATGTAGGCGAGGAGACATTCGTCCTCCCCCTTAACCACGGCGCAGGACGAGACGACAAAGGCAATTCCTTGACTTACGCGGATCTGTATTTTGCCCAATCGGATACCTGGCTGAAAGAGCAATTGATCCATCACTCGTCATCCAGTATCGGGATGTCTTTCGGGGAATTTCAGGACGGCATTTTCTTCCTCTACAACGGCACAGATGAGTCCGGCGTCAGGCAGCTCTGCTTTGTCGACAGCAAGGGGACGCTTCAGACAGCGCCCATCCCGGATGAGGTTGACCGCCGCATGGAGTATCAGGGCTGCACAGACGGAAAGCTGTATTTCCTTAATGTTTTGACCTCTAACTATAACACAGTGTCCTGCTACAACACAAAAACCGGCCAATGGAAACAATACCGGCAAAAAAATACCACTATTATTGGTGATATACTTTTGGAGGATGGCGTCTGCGCCTTAAGCATTGGCGTTACCGACAAGTATTCCGTACTGCTCAATGACGATATGGAGCGGGTCTGCAATCCCCTGCCCGGCTCACCGGTAAAGATCGAAAATGGCTTCTTATATACCAAGAGTAAGGACACTTTGTACTGTTATGATTTGCAGGGCAATCTGATCCCAGACCAGGTCTACGACGGCTACAATGACGGCATCAGCGTGCATGGTTACGGCATCAATGCTAGATTTCTCCGACCGGACGGCACTCCGGCCTTTGAAAGCATCGACTGCTCCACCGGCAAGCTGGTTACGCTGCCCTAATGGCCTAATCTTCTCAACAGGACATCCCCCGTGCTGTCGGAGGACGTCCTGTCCGCATTCCAGAGGCTGGATGACTTTGCAAAATAGCCGTATAAAAAATTTTTAAAAAATTTGAATTTTATAAAACCTGCTGACAGTGGGGTGTGTCTAACATAATAGAAGGGTACAAAGGGACTGAAACAGGTACCCGTCCCGCCCGCAAACCATCAGAGGCACTCTATCATAGTGAACACCAAGGAGGAATACAACATGAAGCTTTGCAAACGATTCTTGTCCCTGGCCCTGGCCCTATGCATGGCCCTGGCCCTGCTGCCCACAACGGCGTTCGCCACAGTGAACTCAATTTCCGCGGCCAGGAAGGTCGCCTGCCTGCCCACAACCGGCCTGGCGGCCGATTTTCCTGCCGCCGCTACCTTTTCGTTCGGCGTTGAACCTGCGAAGGCAGTAAATATTAGTTATTCCCCGATCAAATATGCTGAAGCCGATACGGAAAATCAGTATTATAAGGAAATCAAGGCCCTGACGGAGGAACTGATCAGTGGCTGCAATACCGATACGAAGAAGGCAAAAGCGATTCAAAAATGGGTCACCGCCCATGTCAAATACGAGTCCGGCGCGATCGCGGATGAAGAGGATGTCACCCGCGTTTATACCACATACACGACCCGCATCGGAAATTGTCAGGGCTATGCCTATTTGACGGGGTTCATGCTGTATTTTGCGGGCATACCCAATGGGACCGTATCAAGCACCAGCACATATGGAATATCGCCCTGCTTGACGGGAAATGGGTGATGATCGATTCCACCGGAGGCCTGTTCAACATTTCCAACAAAAAACTCACCGGGATGCACACAGTCCACCACATCACCTTCGCCCAGGGTGACTGCATCTATATCGTGGACGACGCCACCGGGATCAAGCTGGCGGGCGTGAGCAACCACTGGTATAACCGGGAGGGCGTGACCAGCGTGACCATTCCGGAAAACGTCCCCGTGAACTCTATTGCCTCCTGCGCGTTTCGAAACTGCACCAGCCTGACCAGCGTGACCATCCCGGACACTGTGACACAAATCGGCTCCGGCGCGTTCTACAAGTGCGAGAGCCTGACCGGCATCACCATCCCGGACGGCGTGACCTATATCGGCGGCAACGCGTTTCGGTTCTGCGACGGCCTGACCAGCATCATTATCCCGGACAGCGTGGCCGAGATCAAATATAAGGCGTTTGCCAACTGCACCAACCTGAAGAGCGTCACCATTGGAAGCGGCGTCACAAAGCTGAACCTGTACGCATTTGCCGGCTGCCCCAACCTGTCCAGCCTGACCATCCCCAGCACTGTGACAGAGATCACCAACAGCTTTTACCAGAATGGCCCAAAGTCGGCCAGTTTTAAAAATCTGACCATCTATGGTGAAGCGGGCAGTTGTGCCGAAGCCTACGCCCAGAAGAACGGCTACCGCTTTGTCGCCAGCGGCGCGCCCAATCAAAATGACACCCCCGATTGGAGCACCAATGTGCCCAGCCAAAGCAGCATTCCCGTGGAAAACACCGGCATTCCCAGTCAAAGTGATATCCCCGTGAAGGACACCAGCGTTCCCAATCAAAATAATGTCTCTATTGAAAGCGTCGGCGCCGCCCAAACCGCTTCTGGCTGGGCGCGGGCAGAGGTCGCCAGCGCCATCGCCGCTGGGTTGGTGCCCGGCAGCCTCCAGCTGCGCTATCAGTCCAACATCACCCGGGAGGAGTTCTGCCGCCTGATGACCGCGCTGGTGGAAAAGGCCACTGGGAAGGACATCAACAGTTATGTCCGTTCCAAGGGGCTGACCATCACCGCCCCCTTTACGGATACCAATACCCCCGAGGTGCTTGCCGCCTACGCTCTGGGCATTGTCAAGGGCTCGGGCGCCATGTTCAATCCCAACGGGAGCATTACCCGGCAGGAGGCGGCCGCCATGCTGGCCCGCACCGCCCGGGTGCTGGGCCTGAGCGCGGGAACGCCCGTGCGTTTTGCCGACGCGGGGACGATCTCGTCCTGGGCAGCAGGCGAAGTTGACCACATCTCCGGCATCACCGACCCGGGAACCGGCAGACAGGTGATGGGGGGTGTGGGCAGCCAGCGTTTCGAGCCTCTGGGCAACTACACCCGGGAACAGGCCATCGCCACCGCCCTGCGGCTGTACGGCGCGGCAGCGGCATTGGATAAATGACAGCATGAAAGCGCCGGGCCCTACGATTCACGCAGCCGGCCCCGGCGCTCCTCCCAGGGGAAGCAGCATACCGGCGCGGCCCAAAATCTTGGCCGCGCCGTGCAAACCCCTTGCAATCTTTCTCATAATGTTGTAAAATGGCTCCAAGATAACAAAAGCAAGGCAGGACGTGGGGAGCGGCAACTCCCCACGCCCCTATGCAGGAGACCAATCCTCCCACACAGCAGGAATACTGCGCCCAAATTCCATTATACTGTTTCCCCTTCGTTTTAGCAATGGGAAATTTGCCGGAATTGTGTGTATGCTTCTAAGCGGTGTAGGGAACACCTCCCTGTGCCGCTTTTGTTGTCT
>JAAVHY010000016.1 GCA_014799485.1 Clostridiales bacterium
CCCAACACCGCCGCGGAAGGCACCATCGAGTGCAAGTTCTGGGGTCTGGGCGGCGACGGCACCGTTGGCGCCAACAAGAACTCCATCAAGATCATCGGCGACCACACCGACAAGTACATCCAGGCGTACTTCCAGTACGACTCCAAGAAGACCGGCGGCGTGACCATCAGCCACCTGCGCTTCGGCGACCAGCCCATCCGCGCCCCCTACTATATCAACAAGGCCGACTTCGTGGCCTGCCACGTGCCCGCCTACATCGTCAAGGGCTTCCCCATGGTCCGGGACGTGAAGGACGGCGGCACCTTCCTCATCAACTGCCAGTGGTCCGACGAGGAGCTGGATAAGCACATGCCCGCCGTGGCCAAGCGCTATATCGCCGAGCACAACATCCAGGTCTACACCATCAACGCCATCGACCTGGCTATCGAGATCGGCATGGGCAAGCGCACCAACACCATCCTCCAGTCCGCCTTCTTCAAGCTGGCCAAGGTCATGCCCGAGGAAGAGGCCATCGGCTATATGAAGGACGCCGCCACCCACTCCTACCTGAAGAAGGGCCAGGACGTGGTGGATATGAACCACAAGGCCATCGACGTGGGCGCTTCCGCCTTCAAGAAGTTCGAGGTCCCCGCCTCCTGGGCCACCGCTCAGGACGAGGAGAAGGGCGAGCACCTGGAGGGCCGCCCCGAAACCGTGAAGATGGTGGAGAACGTCATGGAACCCGTGGGCCGCATGGACGGCGACAGCCTGCCCGTGTCCGCCTTCACCGACTACGTGGACGGCACCTTCCAGCAGGGCGCCGCCGCCTATGAGAAGCGCGGCGTGGCCGTCAGCGTCCCCGCCTGGAACTCCGACACCTGCGTGCAGTGCAATATGTGCGCCTACGTCTGCCCCCACGCCACCATCCGTCCCTTCGCGCTCACCGAGGAGGAGGCCAAGGCCGCTCCCGAGTGCGCCCAGATCGTGGACATCAAGGCCGGCAAGGGCAAGGGCGTGTACAAGTACTCCCTGGCCGTCAGCGCCATGGACTGCATGGGCTGCTCCGTCTGTGTGGGCGTGTGCCCGACCAAGAGCCTGAAGATGGTCCCGCTGGAGCAGGAGGCCGCCCGTCAGCCCGCCTTCGACTACATGGTGGCCAAGGTTGCCCCCAAGGCCGACATGGAAGGCACCGCTTCCGTCAAGGACAGCCAGTTCAAGCAGCCCCTGCTGGAGTTCTCCGGCTCCTGCGCCGGCTGTGCCGAGACCGCTTACGCCCGCCTGGTCACCCAGGTCTGCGGCGACCGTATGTACGTTTCCAACGCCACCGGCTGCTCCTCCATCTGGGGCGGTCCCGCGGCTACCTCCCCCTACACCGTCAACAAGGACGGCAAGGGCGTGGCGTGGGCCAACTCCCTGTTCGAGGATAACGCCGAGCACGGCCTGGGCATCCACCTGGGCCAGAAGGCCATCCGCAACTCCCTGAAGGAAGATGTGGAGAAGATCGTCGCCAACGGCAAGGACGATGAGATCGTGGCGGCCGCCAAGGCTTATCTGGACACCTTCGACGACGGCGAGGCCAACCAGGAGGCCACCAAGAAGCTGGTGGCCCTGCTGGAGACCAAGGGCTGTGACTGCGAGACCCGCAAGCACATCCTGGACAACAAGGACTACCTGGCCAAGAAGTCCGTGTGGATCTTCGGCGGCGACGGCTGGGCCTACGACATCGGTTACGGCGGCCTGGATCACGTGCTGGCCTCCGGCGAGGACGTGAACATCTTCGTGTTCGACACCGAGGTGTACTCCAACACCGGCGGACAGGCGTCCAAGTCCTCCAACATCGGCCAGGTGGCGCAGTTTGCCGCCGCCGGCAAGAGCATCAACAAGAAGTCCCTGGCGGAGATCGTCATGCAGTACGGTTACGTGTACGTGGCCCAGGTGGCCATGGGCGCCAACCCGAACCAGACCCTCCAGGCCATCCGCGAGGCCGAGGCCTATCACGGCCCGTCCCTGGTCATCGGCTACAGCCCCTGCGAGATGCACTCCATCAAGGGCGGCATGGCCAACTGCCAGAGCGAGATGAAGAAGGCCGTGGCCTGCGGCTACTGGAACCTGTTCCGGTACAACCCCGCCAACAAGGCCGAGGGCAAGAACCCGTTCACCCTGGACTCCAAGGCCCCCGCGGGCGGCTATCAGGAGTTCCTGCTCAACGAGGCCCGTTACTCCTCCCTGACCCGTTCCTTCCCGGAGCGCGCCGACAAGCTGTTCAAGGAGAACGAGGCGGCCGCCATGGCCCGCTGGGAGCACCTCCAGAAGCTCATCGAGCTGTACGCCTAAAAATCTCATCCCACGGCATAGGAACAGCCCCCCTCGAAAGAGGGGGGCTGTTTTTCGTCTGTCAAACGCTTGGTGTCGCGATCCGGGAGCTGGGCCTCCGCCCACTCTGGAGCAGTCATAGGCTACAGGGCGCTGGATTCCTGCTCCGCCGCGGTCGGAGGCCCAGCTCCCGGACGATACCCGGTCACTTCTTGTTGCGTACAAACACCTGGGTGCCCTGGTATTTGGCGTTGTGCCGCTCGTCGATCTCGAAGCCGTCCAGGGCGGCGATGAACCGGGACAGCTTGGCGAAGCCGTAGTTGCGGGAGTCGAAGTCCGGCTGCTTCTTGATGAGCAGGGTTCCCAGGTCGCCCAGGTAGGCGTAGCCGTCCTCGTCCGCCAGATCCTCCACCGACTGGGCAATCAGCTCCTTGACGGACAGCGTGGCGGTCTCCGCCGGGGGCGGGGACTTCTTTTTCGCCGACTTGCCGGAGGGGACGGGGGCCGCCTGCTCCGCCGCCTTCAGCGACTCGATGTATACGAATTTGTCGCAGGCCACGATGAAGGGCTTGGGCGTCTTTTTCTCCCCCATGCCGTACACCTTCATCCCCGCCTCCCGGAGCCGGGTGGCCAGGCGGGTGAAGTCGCTGTCGCTGCTCACCAGCACGAACCCGTCGCAGTTGCCCGAGTACAGGATGTCCATGGCGTCGATGATCATGGCCGAGTCGGTGGCGTTCTTGCCGGTGGTGTAGCTGTACTGCTGGAAGGGGGTGATGGCGTGCTCCAGCAGCAGGGGCTTCCAGCTGCCCATGTTGGGGGCGGTCCAGTCGCCGTAGATGCGCTTGATGGTGGCCGCGCCGTACACCGCCACCTCCGCCATGACTTCCCGCAGGGCGGTGCGGGGGGCGTTGTCCGCGTCGATGAGGACGGCCAGTCTCAGTTCGTTTTCCATGATGGGCTCTCCTTTTCGCTTCGTTGCACTGCGGGCAAATATAGTATATCATAGACCGAGAGGAAAGGCCAGAACAAAAAATTTCTCCCCGGGCGCAACGATTCGCGGCCCTGGGGCGTGTTATAGTCAGAAGGGGCCCCCGCAAAGCCGCCCTTCAGGCTTTGTGGGGAGAGGAGGAACAAGATGGAGTACTCCAACCGGTTGGAAGAATTGGTAAACAAACATGAGAATACGCTGTTCCGGGCGGCCCTGGCCATTCTGGGGGACGCGCATGAGGCGGAGGACGCGGTGCAGGAGACCTTCCTGCGCTATCTGGAAAAGCGCCCCGAGCTCCGGGACGGCGACCATGAAAAGGCGTGGCTGCTGAAGGTGACGGCCAACCGCTGCAAGAGCGTTTTGCGCGTGAGGAAGCGCCACCCGGCGGTGGAGCTGCTGGACGTGTACCCCGCCCCGGACAGGTCCTGCCGGGAGCTGATGGAGGCCATCCTGGCCCTGCCCGCCAACCAGCGGGCGGCGGTACACCTGCACTACTACGAGGGCTACACCTCGGAGGAGATCGGGGCCATCCTGGGCCAGCGGCCCGGGACGGTGCGCTCCCACCTCAGCCGGGCCCGGGATGCCCTGCGGCGCTATCTGACTGACGGCGAAGAAGGCGAATGAAGCGCAGCTTGCGCCGACGAGAAGAAGGAGAATAATGCGATGAAAAAATACAAGGAGTATATGGACAACGTGAGGGCGTCCGACACCCTCCACCAGCGGTTGCTGGGGCTGGAGGCCTCCGGGAAGCGCCCCATCCCGTGGAAGAGGTACGGGACGATGGCGGCGGCGTTGGCGCTGGTTGTGGGCCTGGGGACGTGGTGGCTGAGCCGGGAGGAAGTCTATGATCCCCTCCTCGTGGATTACGGCCCATTCGCTCCGGAGATCGCGGACGAGCCTGTGCCAGACATCGCCCTGGTGGAAGCCGGCGACGTGACGGAGCCGGGGATGAAAACCATCGGCGGGTACGAGGTGATCTCCGGCAGCGGGGATAATGCCATAGCGGCTTACTGTATGCTGCCCTATATCGAGTACGGCCCGCCGTCCAGTGGCGGGGCAGCCGCCTCGCTTGTCCCGCCGGCCGGTGGGCTGCGGGAGACCACCAGAGACGACGTGCTGGCTTTGGTGGGAGGAGAGGACGCGCTCACAGCCCATTTGAACTGGGGCGGATGCGAACTCAGCGGCACAGTGGGCTTTGAGGCCGACGGCACGGTGTGGATGATGAGCCTCTGGGGGAAGGGGGCGGACACCGCGTTTAACCTGGAGCTTTCCCCCGACCGTATGCCTCCCACCTGCTGTGTGGTAATAGGGGAGAAGCGCACCATCACCGATGTGTGGGGCGTGGAAGTCAGCGGCGTGAACAGCGCGGGGGCCTACGGCGACACGGAGCGGGGCGTTTATATGGACGTATCCCGGGAGGTGGAGTTTATCGCCAAAGGCGTGGGCTGCCGCCTGAAAGTCTACGGCACGCAGGACGGGGCGGTGGAGGAGCTTGCCTCCCGGTTCGTCCGCTGGGCCGTCCTGGAAGGGCTTGATCTGTCCGGGATCAGCCAGGGCGTGGCCAAGCCGCTGGAAACTGACCCGAACTACAGCGTGGGCGAGCCAAACTACGAGGACGGCGTGCCCGCCGTCGACCCGGACGAGGCCATGTGCTCCGGCTACCCCGTGCCGGAGGGGGGCTATACCTGCCCCGACTGCGGCCAGACTGTCCCGGTGGGTGAGAAGCATTACCATACCCAGGATGGGACGCATACCTGCGACGTCTGCGGCGAGGCTGTCCCCGAGGGGATGGAGCACTCCCACGAGCCGTGCGGGCTTCCCCTGGCGCCCGCCACCCACGTCTGCGAGGTCTGTGGCCAGACCATTCAAGACGGTGTCGAGCACAGCCACAGCGACGACCACCACGACAACCACCACGGGAGCCACCACTGATACAAGCCCCGTCCCGGTAAAGCCGGGGCGGGGCTTTCCTCTTGCGCCGCCGCCAAAACCCTGCTATAATATCCCTGAATATGGGACTTTAGACCTGTTAGGATATGGGATGAAAGGAGGGGTCGACGGTGGCGCAGACCGCGAATTACAAACGCAAGCTCCCCATACTGGCCAAGCTCCTGCTGGAGCGCAGCGATGAGGAGCACCCTGTCTCCCGCCAGGAGATGCAGGAGGAGCTGGAGCGCTGGGGGCTGTCCGCCGAGCGCAAGAGCATCTATGACGACATGGAGCAGCTCAAGGAGCTGGGGCTGGACGTGCAGAGCCGCCGGGGCCGGAGCGGCGGCTGGTACATCGGCCAGCGGGACTTTGAGCTGGCGGAGCTGAAGCTGCTGGTGGACGCGGTGCAGTCCAGCCGGTTCCTCACCAAGCGGAAGAGCGACGCGCTGATCCGGAAGCTGGAGGGGCTGACCAGCGTCCACCAGGCCCGGCAGCTCCAGCGGCAGGTGTATGTGGACCGGCGGGTCAAGACCATGAACGAGAGCATTTTCTACAACGTGGACAAGCTCCAGGGGGCCATTGCCGGCAACAAAGTGGTGTCCTTCCACTATTTTGAGTACAACGCCCGGCGGGAGCGGGTGTTCCGCCGGGAGGGGGCAAAATATCGGCTCACCCCCTACGGCCTGATCTGGGACAGCGAAAACTACTACCTGGCTGGGTGGGACGAGCTTCGGAAGGAGGTACGCCACTACCGGGTGGACAAAATGGCGGACATCGCCGTCACGGGGATGAAGGGCCACCCCCGGGGGGACTGGACGGCGGAGGGCTATGCCCGCAGGCACTTCGGGATGTTCGCGGGGACGCCCTGCCGGCTGCGCCTGCGGTGCGAGAACCGGCTGGCGGGGGTGGTCATCGACCGCTTCGGGCTGGAGGTAGCCCTCATCCCCGACGGGGAGGAGCATTTTACCGCCGCGCTGGATCTGGTGGCCAGCCCGCCCCTGTGGGGCTGGCTGTTCGGCCTGGGGCCTGGGGTAGAGGTGCTGGCCCCGGCTTGGGCGGTGGACGAGTTCGCCGCCCGGCTGGAGGAGATCGCCGCGCTGTACCGGGGCAGGGCGCCTCAAAAGGAAACGCCCGGGGCGGAGGAATAACCCGGGCGCAAACTGGGGAAACTTTTCCAAAACGGGGCGAGCGGCCTCGGGACGGAGGGCTATCCCATGGATCGGACAAAGCTGGGACGGGAGTTTTACGAGCTGGGGCTGCGGCTGGGCGCCCTGGGCACGGTGGCCATTGGCAGCGGCGGCGGATCGCTGGCCCAGGCGCTGGCCCGGGCGGCGGGATGCGGCGCGGCCCTGGCCGGAGGCGAGGTCAAATTCCACGACGGCGGCTGCGCCGCCTGCGGCACGTGGCTGGCCCAATATTACGGGTTTGCCGCCGCCCTTTTCGTCCGGCAGGAGGGGGAACGGGTGGAGCTGTTCCTCACGGACGGGCAGGGGAAGCGCTTCACGCCCGCCGAGGCCGGGGGAGCCTGCCCCGCCAGCACGGGGGAGTGGGACCTTTTGGCCGGGGCAGACTGCGCCTGGGCGGCCCACCAGGCGGGGGAGTACCGGGGGGAGCTGGGAACGGTGTGCGCCAGCGGCCCCGCCGCCCTCACCCTGGCGCTGGAGCGGCTGGGGTACGAGGTGTCCAGCCAGCCCATCCCCGGGGCGGCCGTGTTCCAGGCCGACCAGGAGGGCTTTTCCCTGCAAGTGACGGAGGGGGGCGCGGTGTCCTGCCCCGGAGGGGAGGACGCGCTGTCCGCCCTGGCGGACTATACGTCCCAGCCCCAGGCGGTGCCCGCCTTCCGCCCCAGGGAGGCCGGGGGCGGCACGGCTTGACAGCGCCGCGGGAGCTGTGATAGAATCTTCGCCGGGCCCATTGTTGGGCCCGGCGATTTTTTGTCCGTCCAATGGGGGCGGGCCCTATGACTGCGGCGGAGGAGGAGAGCCATGGAATCAAATAAACCCCGGCAGGGCCTGTGGACCCGGGACTTCACCATCATCACCCTGGGCAGCGTGGTGTCCATGATCGGCAACTCCGTGTCCGGCTTCGCCTTGAGTATGATGGTGCTGGACTACACCGGCTCCACCTTCCTCTATTCCCTGTTTATCGTGTGCTACCAGCTGCCCATGCTGGTGTGCCCCATCCTGGCGGGGCCGTACTTAGACCGCATGAGCCGCAAAAAGGTGATCTATCGGCTGGATTTTCTGTCTGCTGGGATCTATTTCGGCCTGTTCCTGCTGCTGCGGGGCGGGTGGTTCAGCTACCCGCTGCTGCTGGGGGGATGCCTGCTGGTGGGGGCCATCAATTCGGTGTACCTGGTGGCCTATGAGAGCTTCTACCCCAACCTGATCACCGAGGGGAATTACTCCAGGGCATACTCCATTTCCAGTATGCTCTGGCCCTTGGCCGCCATGTCCACCCCGCTGGCCGCCCTGGCCTATGAGCAGATAGGCAGCGGCCCCCTGTTTGCCTTTAACGCCCTGTGTTTCCTCACCGCCGCCTGTTTTGAGCGCACCATCCGCTACCAGGAGACCCACATGGACAAAGCTCCCCCAGCGGACGGCATGGGGGCGGTAAAGCGGTTCAGCCGGGATCTGCGTGAGGGCCTGACGTATATCGTTGGGGAGAAGGGGCTGCTGGTCATCACCCTGTACTTCATGGTGTCCGGCCTGTCCGGCAACGGGGCGGGCAGCCTCCATCTGCCCTTCTTCCGCAACAACGCCGTCCTGTTTGCCGCGTGGCCGCTGGCGGCGGTGACGCTGTATACCATCGTGTCCAACTTTTCGGTGGCGGGCCGGTTTCTGGGCGGACTGATCCACTATAAGATCAAGTTCCCCACGGAGAAGAAGTTTGCCATCGCCTTTATGGTGTACCTGATGGTGACACTGCTGGAGGGGACTATGCTGTATCTGCCCATCCCCGTCATGGCCATCGCCTTTTTCTTCTACGGCCTTTTGGGGGTGACCTCCTACAACATCCGCATTGCCGCCACCCAGTCCTACATCCCGGACACCAAGCGGGCCCGGTTCAACGGCACTTTCCAGATGCTCACCTCCCTGGGAGGGGTCGTCGGTACGCTGCTGGCGGGCAGTCTGGCCGAGGTCATGCCCGAGCGGGGGGTGATCCTGCTGCTCAGCGCCGTGAACCTGTGCGCGGTGTGGCTGTTCATGTTCCTGGGCCGGAAAGCGGTGTCCGCCGTCTACAACCGGGAGGTGTGAGGGCGGCGGTTGACATACCGCAGGAACTCTGCTATACTGTACCTAACCTCAAATTGAAAAGGGTGAAAAGATGCGCAAGTAAGTCGAACTTCAAGCTGTGAACATTGAGTTGGGGCCCATTTTTTGATGGGTCTAAGCTTTCATGGCGCGAAGGGCGGCTTGCTTGACCGGGGACGTATTGTCACGCCCCTGCCTTTTCGTCATGTGATCCGCCTTTCTGCCATGAAAGGCGGATTTTTTGTATGCAAAGGAGCGGATGCGTATGTTACAGGTGAAAAACCTCACCGTCACCCATAAAAAGGACCTGACCACGTTGGTGGAGGGGCTGTCCTTTGTGCTCTCGCCCGGCGACCGGGCGGCCGTCATCGGCGAGGAGGGCAACGGCAAGTCCACCGTCCTCAAGCTGCTGTATGACCCCGCCCAGGTGGAGCCCTACGTGGAATGGACAGGGGAGATCGTGGACAAGGGACTGCGCAAGGGCTATCTGGCCCAGGAGCTGGCCCCGTCGGAGCTGGCCCTGCCGGTGTGGGAGTTCTGCCAGACTGTCCCCGCCTTTGGGGACGCCGACCCCAAGGCCCTGGACCGGGCCGCCCGGCAGGTGGGGCTGGGCGCTGACCTGTTCTGGGACGGGAGGCCCATGTCCACCCTGTCCGGCGGGGAACGGGTGAAGCTGCGGCTGGCCCTGCTGCTGTTGGACAGCCCCGATGTGCTGCTGCTGGACGAGCCGTCTAACGACCTGGATCTGGCCACCCTGGAGTGGCTGGAGGGGTTCCTGCTGGGCTGCCGGGTGCCGGTGCTGTATGTCTCCCACGACGAGACGCTGCTGGAGCGCACCGCCAATGTTATCATCCACCTGGAACGTCTGCGGCGGCGCACCGTCTCCCGGTGTACGGTGTCCCGGATGGGGTATGAACAGTATGTGGAACAGCGGCAGGCGGGCTTTGCCCACCAGGAGCAGGTGGCGCGGAAGGAGCGGGCGGAGTACGACGCGAAAATGGAAAAGTACCGCCAGATCCGGGACAAGGTGGACTACCAGCAAGCTGTCATCAGCCGGAGCAACCCCGGCGGCGGACGGCTGCTGAAAAAGAAGATGCACGCGGTGCTGTCCATGGGCCGCCGGTTCGAGCGGGAGAAAGAGGACATGACCGCCATGCCCGAGTGGGAGGAGGCCATCCTCACCGCCTTTGACCAGGGGAAGTCCGCCTTTCCGGCGGGCAAGACGGTGCTGCGGCTGGACCTGCCCCAGCTGGCCGCCGGGGAGCGGGTGCTGGCCCAAAACGTGCGCCTGTGGGTCACGGGGCCGGAGAAAATCGGCATCGTGGGGGCCAACGGCGTGGGTAAATCCACCCTGCTGAAGCTTGTGGCGGAGGAGCTTTTGCCCCGGACCGATCTGCGGGCGGCCTATATGCCCCAGGACTACGGCGACCTCCTGCTGGGGGAGAAGACGCCGGTGGAGGTGCTGGCCCCGTCGGGGCACCGGGACGATGTGACCCGGGCCCGCACCCTGCTGGGGAACATGAAGTACAAGGCGGAGGAGATGGAGCACCCGGCGGCGGGGCTGTCCGGGGGCCAGCGGGCCAAGCTGCTGTTCCTGTCCATGGTGCTGAACGGGGCCAACACGCTGGTGCTGGACGAACCCACCCGGAACTTCTCCCCCCTGTCCGCGCCGGTGATCCGGCGGGTGCTGGCGGATTTCCCCGGAGTTATCATCAGCGTATCCCATGACCGGCTGTATTTGGAACAGGTGTGTACCCGGGTGCTGGAGCTGACCGAAAACGGGCTGCGGGAAGGGTGGTAACCTGTAGTCGTGCTGTGAAGCCTCCGCGACGGGGCCTAAGGTCTCGCCTTTGGCTCGGTCGGCGCTGGGCGTGTGCCACTGGCACACAGCGCCCGCCGATTGCGCGAAAATCATCCGGGGCCTTCAGCCCCTCCTCATTTTCGCTCCACCCTGGCCTTAGTCCCCTGCTCCCGGCTTCTCCGCAACCTCTGGTTGACAAAAAATAACCCCCGATTGGTGGCCCTATCGGGGAAAGCTATGGTATCATAGGGTCACAAAGGAGGTGGAGCCCATGACTGTGGGGCAACGGATCGCACAGAAGCGCAAGGAGCTGGGGCTGTCCCAGGAGGGACTGGGGGAGCGTTTGGGTGTGTCCCGGCAGGCCATCTATAAATGGGAGTCGGACGCCGCCCTGCCGGAGATCGAGAAGCTGGTGAACCTGAGCCGGGAGTTTTCCGTGTCCATCGACTGGCTGCTGGGCCAGGAGGGCGGGGCGGGGGAACCCCGGGAGCTTACCCCGGAGCAGCTGCGTATGGTGGAGGAGATCGTGGGGCGGTATCTGGCCGCCCAGCCCGCCGAGAAAACCGTCATCCTGCGGGAGACGGTGGAGGCGGAGCCGGGGGACAGCTGGGCGCAGGCGGGGGAGCGGCCAGCGCGAAAACGCCGCCGCTGGCCCTGGGTGCTGGCGGGGCTGGTGCTGGCCGGGGTATTCTTCAACCTGTTCTCCCGGCTGGACCAGGTGAGCCGGGACTATCAAAACCTGCAAAACTCCATCAGTTATATCACCACCAGCGTGAACAGCCAGATCGACGGCATCACTTACCGGGTGGAGAGCATCCTGGAGAGCCAGAACCGGCTGACGGCGGAGCAGAGCGCCGAAGTCACCGCCACCGACTACCGGGCCAATACGGTCACGGTGTCTGCCCGGGCCCTGCCCCGCACCTATGTGGAGGGCATGACGGCGGAGTTCATCCTGGCCAGCGGCGGGGAGACCGTCACCGTCCCCGGTACGCTGGGGGACGACCACGCCTTTACGGCGAACATCACTGGGCCGCTGAGCGATAGTATCGCCGTGTCGGTGGCGTTTCTCGCCGGGGAACAGCGGGAGACCCAGCTTTTGGACCAGTTCACCTATCTGTATTCGGAGAGCTTTCCCGATGTGTGGGTGGTAGGCAATATGTGGGGTTCCCGCGACAAAGTATTTGAATACGCGGATATCCGCGTTGCCGATGAGGACGCCTCCCGGATTTCCAGCATCCACCTGGGCCTGTTCCGGGACGGGGAGCTGCTGGCCTGGTATGAGCATTTGGACGAACAGCCGTCCGCTTATTCGGGGGACTGGCCCGATACGGAGTTCTTCCGCCTGGAAGGAGAGTACACCCTGGAGCCGGGCCATGAATACTGTCAGGCGGCGGTGGTGGTGGACGAGTACGGCCGGGAGCGGGTATACTCCAGCGGCCAGCCCGTGGTCTATGACCCGGAGGAAGGGTTTGCCGACTTTGTGGAGAGCACCTATGAGCTAAGCTACGACCCGGCGGACTGGGACTATTGAACAAAACAAGGGAGCGCACGTTTAACGTGCGCTCCCTGCTCGTTCCTGGGAAGCTGGTTTTACGGGCGCAGGCCCATGCCGCCCTCCAGGGTGAGGGTTTCGCCGGTGAGGTACTTGAAATCGGGGTGGGTGAGCTGAACGCAGACCCGGCCGATCTCAGTCTCGGGGTCTCCGTAGTGGCCCATGGGAGGCATTTTCACGTTGGCCTTGAAAGCGTCGGGATAGGCGTTCTGGAAGTTCTCCAGCTGGGCGGTCCAGGCAATGGGGCAGATCACGTTCACGTTGATGCCGTCGGGGCCCCACTCGGTGGCGGCCACCCGGGTCAGGCCGCGGATGCCCTCCTTGGCGGCGGCGTAAGCGCACTGGCCGTAGTTGCCGAAGAGGCCGGCGCCCGAGGCAAAGTTGATGACAGAGCCCCGGGTCTCCTTCAGATGGGGGTAGCAGGCCTGCATATAGTAGAAGGCGGCATACAGGCCGGAGTAGACGGCCAGATCAAACTGCTCGGTGGAGTGATCCGCCAGGGTCACGCCGGAAGCGGAGGCCTGGGCGTTGTTGATGAGCGCGTCGATGCGGCCGAAGGCCTTGATGGTCTCGTCTACCACGTTTTGAACCACGGCCTTGTTGTCCGACCCCGCGGATACGTCGGCCTGGACGGGGAGCACCTTGATGCCGTACAGGCGCTCCAGTTCCTCCTTGGCGTCCTCCAGCTTCTTCACATTCCGCCCGGTGATGACGAGGTTGGCCCCCTCCTTGGCAAAGGCGGTGGCAATGCCGTAGCCGATGGAGCCGCAGCTTGTGCCGTCGCTGAGGACAGCCCGGCCGGCGCCGGTGATGATGACAGTCTTGCCGTTCATAGTGCCCATGTTCGTGTTCCTCCTTGTAAAATAGTCCGGGGGCGGGACGCCCGCCGGGAACAGGTCGCTCTATCAAATAAGTTACCACATTTCGGCGGGAATTACCATCCTTTTTTTGTGAAAACGGGAAAACTTTCTCAGCGGAGGTCGGGCGCGCCCATCTCCCTTGACTTGTCCCGGTCCGGGGCGTAAAATAAAGCGGTCGATTTACAAGAAACGGGCAGGGCCGGGCAAGGGCGTCCGGGGCCGCACCTGCCGCGGGAGGAATGATTATGGCGACAGGCACGAAATTTATCTTTGTCACCGGCGGCGTGGTGTCCGGGCTGGGCAAGGGCATCACGGCGGCGTCCCTGGGGCGGCTGCTGAAGCAGCGCGGCCTGAAGGTCCGGGTGCAGAAGCTGGATCCCTATCTGAACGTGGATCCCGGCACCATGAGCCCGTACCAGCACGGGGAGGTGTTCGTCACCGACGACGGGGCGGAGACCGACCTGGACCTGGGCCACTACGAGCGGTTCATCGACGAGAACCTGACCTTCAACTCCTCCGTGTCCTCCGGCAAGGTGTACTGGAACGTGCTGAACCGGGAGCGGGCGGGGGATTACCTGGGGGGTACGGTGCAGATCATCCCCCACATCACCGACGAGATCAAGCGGCACATCTACTCCCTGGAGGCCCCCGATGTGGACGTGGCCATCGTGGAGATCGGCGGTACCGTGGGCGACATCGAGTCCCAGCCCTTCCTGGAGGCCATCCGTCAGGTGGCCGCCCAGCGGGGACGGCAGAACGTGATGTTCATCCACGTGTCCCTCATCGTGTCCATCCCCGGTTCTGGGGAGCTGAAATCCAAACCCACCCAGCACTCCGCCAAAGAGTTATTGTCGCTGGGGATTCAACCGGACGTTATCATGTGCCGCAGCGATTACCCCATCCCCAAGGACATTCTGGACAAGATTTCCCTGTTCTGCAACATTCCAGAGGATCACGCCATCCCCAACCTGACGGCGGACATTCTGTACGAGGTGCCCCTGATGCTGGAGCGGGAGGGGCTGGCCGACGTGGTGGTGCGGCGGCTGGGGCTGATCTGCCATATGCCCGACCTCACCGAGTGGGCCACCATGGTCCATAGGGCCAAGCATCCCAAGGGCGCCGTGACCATCGCACTGGTGGGCAAGTATGTGGCCCTCCACGACGCCTACCTGTCGGTGGTGGAGGCCCTGACCCACGGCGGCATTGAGAACGATGTGTCGGTGGAGGTGCGCTGGGTGAACTCGGAGGAGGTCACGCCCGACACGGTGGACGGCCTGCTGGCCGGGGCCCAAGGGATCCTTGTCCCCGGCGGCTTCGGCGACCGGGGCATTGAGGGCAAGATCGAGGCCATCCGCTACGCCCGGGAGAACAAGGTGCCCTTCCTGGGCATCTGCCTGGGGATGCAGATGGCGGTGGTGGAATTTGCCCGGAACGTGTGCGGGTTGACAAGGGCCCACTCCAGCGAGCTGGCCCCCCAGACCCCCTATCCCGTCATCGACCTGATGCCCGACCAGGTGGGGGTGACGGCCAAGGGCGGCACCATGCGGCTGGGCAGCTACCCCTGCAAATTGGCCGAGGGCTCGCTGGCGGCGTCCATCTACGGGACGAATGAGATCGACGAGCGCCACCGCCACCGCTACGAGTTCAACAACGACTATCGGGAGGCGCTGACGAAGGCGGGGTTAGTGCTGTCCGGCCTGTCCCCCGATGGGCGGCTGGTAGAGATGGTGGAGCTGCCGGGGCACCCCTGGTTCGTGGCGGGGCAGTTCCACCCGGAGCTGAAATCCAGGCCCAACCGGGCCCACCCGCTGTTCCGGGAGTTCATCGGGGCGGCGAAGAAGTTTCAAAACGGATAAGGGAAAGGGCTGGGGTTACCCCGGCCCTTTCTTATTCCTTGTTTTTCATAAACTCCCGCATGAGATGCTTATCCTTGTAGAGCAGCCGAAGGGCTGCTTCAAAGGTGGGAAGGTCATATTCTTTCCGAAAAGCCTTAACCTTTTCCACCAGCTTGTGGTCGTCAATTAGAAGAGATTCAGCCATGTAGCGCTCCCCCTTCCGCAAATAAATCATATCACAAAAGGCTGCTGGGGTCAAATGACCTCAACGGAGAAATCCCCATTTGTTATCATGGCATAGCAGAGGGGGAATACGTATGGTCGATGCCGTTCTGATCGGGAAAGTCATCCAGAAATGCCGCATAGAAAAGGGTATGACCCAAGAAGTACTCAGCGGACTGGCCGACTTGGACCGGACCCATTACAGCAAAATTGAACGTGGCCTGCGCAGTCCCACCATCGACACCCTGTTTAAGATTGCGGGTGCGCTGGATATACCTCCCCACCGGCTGATGCTTGAAATTGAGAACGCGGTCAATGAAGAATAGACGCAAAAACCCCCGGACGGTACGCCGTCCGGGGGTTCCATTTGCTTATTCTACAGGCACGATCCAGTTGTGGCTGTCCTCCACGGTGCCCCACTGGATGCCGGTAAGGGTGTCGTACAGCTTCTGGGTCAGCGGGCCGATCTTGCCGCCGCTGACGGTCTCCTTGCGGTCCTCCCAGGCCAGCAGGCCGATGGGGGACACCACCGCCGCAGTACCGGTGCCCCAGGCCTCTTCCAGCGTGCCCGCCTGGGCGGCGTCGAACAGCTCCTGGGCGGAGATGAGCCGCTCTTCCACCGGGATGCCCCAGCCGCGGATCAGCTCCAGACAGCTCTTGCGGGTGATGCCGGGGAGAACGGAGCCGGTGAGCTCCGGCGTGATGACGGTGCCGTTGATCTTGAACATGACGTTCATGGAGCCCACTTCCTCAATGTACTTGCGGTGGACGCCGTCCAGCCACAGCACCTGGGAGAAGCCCTGCTCCTCCGCCCGTTCCCCGGCGCGGATGGAGGCGGCATAGTTGCCGCCGCACTTGGTGAAGCCGGTGCCGCCCTTGACGGCGCGCACGTCCTCGTCCTCCACGTAGATCTTCACAGGGTTGATGCCCTCGGGGTAGTAGGCCCCCACGGGGCAGCAGATGACGGCAAACAGGTAGCTGTGGGAGGCGTGGACGCCCAGGCCGTTGTCGGTGGCGATGATAAAGGGGCGGATATACAGGGAGGTGCCGACCTTATTGGGCACCCAGGCCTGGTCCACGCTGACCACGGCCTTGACGGCCTGGACAAAGTCGTCTTCTGGGATCTCGGGGATGCACATGCGGCGGCAGGAGGAGTTCATGCGCTTTGCGTTTTCATAGGGCCGGAAGAGCTGCACCTTGCCGTCGGGAGTGCGGTAGGCCTTCATGCCCTCGAAAATCTCCTGGGCGTAGTGGAACACCATGCAGGACAGCTCAAAGGGCAGGGGGCCGTAGGGGACGACCCGGGGGTCGTGCCAGCCCTGGCCGGCGTCGTAGTTCATCAGGAACATATGGTCGGTGAAGGTCTTGCCGAACACCAGGGTATCGGGATCGGGCTGGGGCTTGAGGGTTTCGGCGCGGGTGATTTTGATATCCAGCATAAGGATCGCTCCTTTGACGATGTAAAGTAATGATATTATATCAGCGTCGCGGTCGGGACGCAATGGTGAATTTGCTGAAATCACTCATGGATTCCAAAAAAGAGAGACCGCCAAAGGCGTCTCTCTTTTTTGGAGCGAGTGACGAGGCTCGAACTCGCTTCCGCACCCCACGAACTGCGTTCGCGGGGGCCCCGCACCTCTGATTGCACGTCAATGCGGCACACCGCGTTGACAGGTGGAGGCAGCGAGTTCGATAAAAGAATGCCCCGGTCGGCGTTGACCGACCAGGGCAAACAATTTGAATGGAGCGAGTGACGAGGCTCGAACTCGCTACCTCCACCTTGGCAAGGTGGCGCTCTACCAGATGAGCTACACTCGCAACGAACATAAGGTATTGTAACAGGAGCCGATGAATTTGTCAAGAGGGAATCGGAAAATTTCTGTGCGATGCTGTCTTGAGATTTGGATAAGGAAAACTGCCGCCGGGCGTCGACCCGGCGGCAGTTTTTAAGCGAACAGGTAGAACAGCAGGACGATCAACCCCAGCCCCGCGATGAACGCCAGGGCAATCAGCAGACAAGCCTTCAGCGCGCCCAGGATGTACCACCGGCGCTCCTCGGGGGTCAAGTCCAACTGCTCATGCGGGCGGTCGCGCTCAGGCTCCGGCTGGGCCGGGGCCCCGGGACGGCGCCGCGCGGGCAGGCGGGGCAGGAAAAGGGGCTGACGCTGGATCCCGCTCATATCCGCAATGGTGTGGCCGTCGTCATCGTCGTAAACTTTCTTTGCCATTACTTATCAAACAGGTGGCAGACCACATAGTGCCCCGGCTCCACCTCGATCTGGCGGGGGGCCTCCTCCTTGCACCGCTGGGTGCAGTGGGAGCAGCGGGTGTGGAATTTACAGCCGGAGGGGGGGTTCGACGGGGAAGGAATGGAGCCCTCCAGCACGATGCGGTTCATCTTCGCGGTGGGATCGGGAACGGGAATGGCGGAGAACAGGGCCTCGGTGTAGGGGTGCAGCGGATTGCGGAAGATGTCCTCGGTGGCGCCGTACTCCACCAGATTGCCCAGGTACATGACGCCCACCGTGTTGGAGATGTGCTCTACCACGGACAGGTCGTGGGAGATGAAGAGGTAGGTCAGGGAATATTTCTCCTGGAGTTCCTTCAGCAGATTGATGATCTGGGCCTGGATGGACACGTCCAGCGCGGAAACCGGCTCGTCACATACCACGAACTCGGGATTCAGGGCCAGGGCACGGGCGATGCAGATACGCTGGCGCTGGCCGCCGGAGAATTCGTGGGGATAGCGGTCCTTGTGGAAGGGCTGAAGGCCGCAGTTGTCCATCACCTGGTCGATATAATCGTCAAACTCCGCCGCCGGGACCAGGTTGTGCTCCCGGACCGCCTCGCCGATGATCTCGCCGATGGGAAGACGGGGGGACAGGGAGGAGAACGGGTCCTGGAAAATGATCTGCATCTTGGTGCGCAGGGCGCGCATCTCCTTCGGGGACAGGTCGTAGACCTCCTGGCCGTTGAAGAGCACCTGGCCGCCGGTCTTCGGGCCGGACAGGCGTAGGATGGTGCGCCCGGTGGTGGTCTTGCCGCAGCCGGACTCGCCCACCAGGCCCATGGTGGTGCCCCGCTTCAGGTTGAAGGTGACGCCGTCCACCGCCTTGGTATAGCCCATGACCCGGGACATCATGCCGCCCTTGATGGGGAAATACTTCTTCAGCGCGTTGACCATCAGGATATACTGGGGATCGTAGGTGACGGGCTCAAAGTCATTGGTAATGTGCAGATCGCTCATTTCTCGTCCCCTCCCTTCTTGTCCTCGTAGTAGCGGTAGCAGCTGACTTTATGGGTGGGGGAAAGGCTCACTTCATGGGGGTACTCCCCGCCGCACCCCTCGCACTGCATTTCGCAGCGGTCTTTAAAGTAGCAGTAGTCGGGCATATTGATGGGGTTGGGCACCTTGCCGGGGATGGAGTAGAGCTTATCCACCTTCTTGCCAACCACGGGCTTGGAGGCCATCAGGCCGATGGTGTAGGGGTGGGCGGGGTGGGCGAAGATCTCCTCCGCGGTCCCCTTCTCCACGATGCGGCCGGCGTACATGACCACCACATAGTCCGCCATCTCCGCGATCACGCCCAGGTCGTGGGTGATGAACATGATGGAGGAGTTGATCCGATCCTTCAGCTGGCGCAGCAGGTCCAGGATCTGGGCCTGGATGGTCACGTCCAGGGCGGTGGTGGGCTCATCGGCGATGATGATGCGGGGATTGCAGGCCAGGGCCATGGCGATCATGACGCGCTGGCGCATACCGCCGGACAGCTCGTGGGGGTACATATGGTAGACGCCCTCCGAATTGGCAATGCCCACCATCTCCAGCAGCTCGATGGTGCGGGCCTTGACGTCCTCGGCGCTCTTGCCCTCGCCGTCGTGGAGCTCGATGACCTCGTTGATCTGGTCGCCGATGCGGAACACCGGGTTCAGGGCGGTCATAGGCTCCTGGAAGATCATGGAGATATAATTGCCCCGCAGCTCCTGCATTTTTTCGTTGGGCACCTTGGTCACGTCGTAGGCCTTGTCGCCCAGGTTCAGGCGGATCTCACCCTCCACCACCTGGCCCTGGGGCCGCTGGAGCAGCTGCATCAGGGACAGGCTGGTGACGGATTTGCCGCAGCCGGACTCGCCCACCACGCCCACGGTCTTGCCGGTGGGGACCTCAAAGGTCACGCCGTCCACGGAGCGGACGGTGCCCGCGTCCGTGAAGAAGTAGGTGTGCAGGTTATCAAATTCCACCGCGTTGTTGGGGTCGCGCATGGTGGTCAGATACTCGCTCTCAGGGACGTTCTTGCGCTTGCGCTGCTTCTCCATTTGGTTGGTGATGCGGCGGTTTTCTTTGGAAATGCGCCGGGCTTCCTTGCCGGAAAGGTAGCCATCCTGGTTTTTCTTAGCCATCGTTCTTCCCCCTTTCTCAGCGCTTCATCTTCGGGTCAAAGGCGTCCCGCAGGCCGTCGCCCACGAAGTTGAAGCCCAGAACCGTGATGAGCAGGCAGATACCGGCGGGTATCCAGATGAACCAGTAGTTGGACATGACAAACGAATTGTTCACGTCGCTGATGATGTTGCCCCAGGAGGCAAAGGGGAACTTGACACCCAGGCCCAGGAAGGACAGGGTGGCCTCTGTCAGAATGACCGAGCCCAGACCCATGGTGCTGGTGACGATAAGCTGGGGCATGACATTGGGCACCAGGTGGCGGAAGATCCGCCGGGATACCCGGATGCCGGTGGCCTCTGTGGCGGTCATAAACTCCTGCTCACGCAGGGAGAGGATCTGGCCGCGAACCAGACGGGCCACGCCAGGCCAGCCCAGGAAGCCCAGCAGCAGCATCAGATAGAGCATCCGGATCTGCGGGTCTACCTTCATATTGTCCATTGCCGCGCCCAGGATGATCATCAAAGGCGTGGACGGGATGCAGTAGAACACGTCCACGATACGCATGATCAAGTTATCCACCCAGCCGCCGAAGTAGCCGGAGATGCCGCCCATGATCACGCCCAGCACCGTCTCGATGATGACCACGATGAAGCCGATGACCAGGGAGACCCGGCCGCCGTACATCAGGCGGGTGAGCACGTCCATGCCGGACTTGTCAACGCCCAGGGGGTGCGCCATAGAGGGGGCGGCATAGCTGTCATAAACATAGGTGCTGGTTTCCTGCTCCACCGACCACACGTTCGCGGTAGCGTCATAACGGATGCGGTACTCGTGATTTCCGTCCTCTGTGCCGTCATTGTAGAAGAAATCATCCTGGTCGGCATCCAGCGCCTCTTCCAGCGCCTCCTTAAAGTCGCGGGTGATGTCCACGCCGGGGACCTTGGACTGCACGACAAAGCGGCTGATATAGCCCATTTCCTCCCCGTTCAGGAGGATGTTGTGATCTTCGTCCAGGGTGTAGGAGGCTCCGTCGGCCGTAAAGCCGCGCTCGCCGGCCACCATGGCCTTCAAAGCGGCGTATTTTACCGCGAAGGACAGCTCGGGCAGCCCGTCAGAGGTGTTGACGATGTCCTTGTATGCCATGGCCACCAGGGTATTGCCGGTATAGATGGAGTAGAACTCCTGCCCCTCGTCTACCAGCGTGTAGTCAATATCCTTGTAATTGAACTCGGTCTGGCCGCTGTTCTTGGCCAGGACGAACTTGGCCTGGGGCATGGAGCCGAATTCCTGGCCGTCGGCGGCCTGATAGCGCATGGAGTCGTTGCGGGTGACGCCCACGTATTCCTTCCACATGCTGGAGTAAACGCTGAACTGCTGGTCCTGCCCGTAGGGGTTGATCCATCCGCCCACGAAGGAGAACAGGAACATGACGATCAGCATCACCAAGCCCACAATGGCCAGACGGTTGCGGAAGAAGCGCTGGGCCACCAGACGGCCGGGGGAGAGGACCTTGACCCGGCGGTCGTCATTGAGGGAGTATTCTTCCTGAGGCGCGGCAGAGGAGGGGTTCACATTGTTTTTCTTCTCTTCACTCATTGCTCATGCCTCCTCTCAACCAAGACGGACCCGCGGATCGACCACGGCGTACAGGATGTCTGCGATCAGGTTCCCGGCCAAGGTGAGGATGGCCAGGAAGGTCAGATAGAACATGGTAAAGGGGATGTCGCCCGCCAGCATGGCCTGGTAGCTTGTGAAGCCGATGCCGGGGATGGAGAACAAAGTCTCGGTGATCAGGGCGCCGGAGAACAGGCTGGGCAGGGAGCCGCCCACCATGGTCACCAGGGGGATCAGGGTGTTGCGGAAGGCGTGGTGATAGACGACCTTCTTCTCCGAAAGACCCTTGGCCCGGGCGGTGCGGATGTAGTCGGCGTTCATGACCTCCAGCATATTGGTGCGGGTATAGCGCATCAGGCCGCCGATGGAGATGATGACCAGGGTGACCATGGGCAGCACCAGATGCATCGCCATGTCCCCGATCTGCCCAATGGAGCTCAGCTGCATAAAGTTGCGCCCCACCAGGCCATGGGTATCAAACCATCCGAGCCTCACCGCGAAGATCAGCTTCAGCACCGCAGCAAAGAAGAACGTGGGCAGGGAGATGCCCGCCAGGGCGGCGGCGGAGATGCCGTAGTCCAGCCGGGAATACTGCTTGGTGGCCGCGATAATGCCCAGGGGGACGGCGATAATCAGTTCCAGCACCAGCTGGATCACGCCCATGACGAAGGACACGCCGATGACGTCCTTGAACTTCTCGATCACGGGGACGGTATACTTCCAGCTGTCGCCGAAGTTCCCGGTAAAGAACTGCCCGAGCCAGGTAGTCCAGCCGATCAGGAAGGGCTTGTCAAGGCCGTAGGCCGCATTCAGCTGGGCCAGCCATTCGTCATAGGACTTGGCGCCCGGGGCGGCAGAGAGCTGGATGGCCATGGTCTCCACATAGGAGCCGGGCATGAACCGGACCAGCATATAAATAACCAGAGTGACAAAAATCAAAATTACAATGGAAATAAGGACACGTTTTATAATATAATTGCGCAATTTGCTCCCTCCTGTCTGTGTCTTCCGGCATGGGGCAGAAACATTCCCGCCGAACACCAAGCGGCCTCCCCTCCTTTGGGGACGCCTCTTGCTATCCGGCCAGAATATAGGGGCCCCCTCCGCCCCCCAATGGGGGACGGAGGGAGTGATTCCCTTTGTTGGTTCGAAGAATGGACTGCGAAGGTTTTTACTTCACGGCCACGGTCTCGATCTCAGCGCCCCAGCCCCAGAACGGGGTCATGTCGCTGGGCAGGGAGTCCACGACCACGCGCTCGGAGGAGACCAGCACGCACTCGGAACGCTGATAGACGGGGATCTCCACGGCGTAGTCCATGACGATCTCCATGGCGGACTGATACAGGGCCTTGCGGTACTCCTGATCGGTGGAGGCGCGGGCGGTCATGATGATCTCGTCCAGCTCGTCATCCGCGATCTGGTAGTAGTTGGTGGAACCCTGGGAGTGGTACAGCTGGAACATATCGGGATCGCTGGAGGCCTGCCAGGCGGCGCACCACATCTCGGCCACGCCGGTCTGATAGCTCTGGTACAGGTCGCTGGAGTTGGCCAGGTCGTTGACGATCAGGTTCATGCCGATGGTGTTCAGCGCGTCGGACGCGTTCTTCAGCAGCAGGAAGGAGGGGTGGTCGCCGCTGCCGTTGGCGCCGATGTTCACGGTGTACTCAAGCTGGGCGCCCTCGGGAGCGGCGGTGATCTTGCCGTCCGTGAAGGTGTAGCCGGCGAACTCCAGGTAGCCGGCAGCGGCTTCCAGAGCGGCGGCGTACTTATCCTGGGTGCTCATGCCCGCGGTGTAGATGTCGTTGCCGTTCACGTCCACGGAGTAAGCAACCTTGTAGCCGTCGTCAGAGGTCTGGGGGGCGGCCCAGGAGGTGTTGGAGATGGGGTAGTTGATGATGGAAGCGGTGGTGCCGTAGTAGGAGTCGATGTTCTCGTCACGGTACACGGCGATCACGGTGGCCAGGGCCTTGCGCAGGGCCTTGGACTGGTCGGAGTAAGGATCGTTGCCGACCTTGACGTTGTTGGGGTTGACGCCGATATAACCATAGCCGCGGTAGTCAATCAGCTTGGTGGTCAGCACGGGGCCGTCAAAGTTCTCCCAGTCTTCCTTGCCGAAGCCGTTCTCAACAGCGATCTGCTGAGCGACGTCGGTGGAGTAGCTGGGATCGGCGATGTCCAGAGTGCCGGCCACGATGCCGGGAACCTTGGAATCCTCGCTGGACTCCAGGAAGTGCAGCTCCTTGACGGCGGGCTCGCCCTTATAGTAGTTGGGGTTGGCTTCCATGTAGACCACGCCGTTGGAGTACTCTTTGAAGATATAGGGGCCGGCGCCCAGAGGAGTGGAGGTCTTGGCGCGGACGATGGACAGGTCGCCCTTGGGGAAGCCGAACTTGTGGGCGTCGTAGTCATACTGGCTCTCGTCGCCGTACCAGTGCAGGGGAGCGATCTCCAGGCTCATCTGGTAGATGGCGGTGGCGTCCAGCTGGGTGGTGACCACGCGCATGGAGTAGTCGCCGGTCTTGACGATGCCGGAGATATAGTCGGCGGAGTCGCCGGTGGCCACACCGACGGTGTACTTCTCGTCCAGCATCTGGAACAGGGTCTTCTCAGCGGTCTCCACGTCGGAGGCCTCGACATAGTCGCCGTCGAAGTTGGCCAGAATAGCGTCGAAGAAGTCAGCGGCGGTGGCGCCCTCTTCCAGCTCGTAGCCCCACAGGGCGGCGGAGTCCCAAACCTCGCTCACGCCGTAAGTGGCGCCGTAGTTGGCGATGACGTAATCGACGATGGTCTGGGCCCAGTCGGCGCCGGCCTGGGGCAGGCCGTTCTCCCAGAAGTCCTTCTGAGTGGCCTCATCCCAGTTGGTGAAGTCGGTGTTGTCGGGGCCGGCCGCGAGCAGCAGGTTGTACAGCATATCCATGCCGGAGCGGTAGGCGTCCAGGCCCTCGATGGGCAGGGAGTACAGAGTATGGTTGCCGTCGTAGGTGGGATCCAGGACAACGTACATACCGAAGATGACGTCGTCGATGGTGGCGCCCACGCCGTCGGTGAACTTGATGTCGTCGCGGATGGTGATGTCATAAGCCACATAGCCATCGGGGTAGCCATCGGGGTTCTCGGTGACGACCACGTTGGCGGGGCCGGTGTAGGTGTAGTCAGTGCCGTTGTAGGGGCGGGTCTCGCCGTCAATGGCGTTGTTCACCGGGTTGGCCACACGGTCGCTCATCAGGGTGTACAGGGTGAACATCTCCACCACGCTGCCGTCGTTGGCAGACAGGTAGAAGAAGGGAGAGAAGCGCCCTTCAATGCCCTGCTCCACAGAGGTCACCAGGATGTTGTTGGTAGGCTGATCGGGCTGATCAGCGGGCTGGGAGTTGCTGCTCTCGGGAGCGTCGGAGTTGTCGGCGGCGGGCTTGGAGCAGCCGGTAAACAGACCGATGCACATCACGAGCGCAAGCAGCAAAGCCAGCAGTTTCTTTGCGTTTTTCATGATTTTGCTATCCTCCTAATAATATATTGGAACAAACAGGTTTCCCTGTGTTCACCAAAGTGACGGGTTTCCCCCCGCGCGGGGGGAAACCATCGGGCCAAGGCCCGATGACGGATATTCATGCCCATCCTGCAAAAAAGCAAAGAAGAGGCGAAAATATATTTTGGATTATACACCACCTTTAATGCTTTAGTCAAGTGCTGTGAAGGGCTGGCGGCGGAATTCATGCTCTTTTGTCCATACAGAATGAAAAGACCCCGCCCAAGCAGGCGAAATTTCGCCGATTTGCTCATTTGGTGCGTCCGCTGTAACCATGCGTCCGCCCAATGAGCAGGGAGAAACGGGAAAAACTCCCCAGGTTTCATGAACCTGGGGAGTTTCGGGTATCAGGATGGGTGCTGTCCTCACAGGCCGTACAGCCCGGAGTACTTCTGCTCCAGGTAGTCGGCGAACACGGTGGGGTCAAAGTCGCCGCAGGCGTTCTTCACCACATCAGCGGGCTCCATCAGGCCGCCGTATTGGTGTACCTTCTCCCCCAGCCAGGCGGACACGGCGGACAGGTCGCCCTTGGAGACCGGGCCCCACACGTCGATGTCCTTCTCCATGCTGCGCAGCATCTGGACGCCGTAGGCGCTGCCCAGGGCGTAGGAGGGGAAGTAGCCGAAGGAGCCGCCGGACCAGTGGCTGTCCTGGAGGCAGCCCCGCTTGTCGTCGGGCACGTCCACGCCCAGGTACTCTTTGTACAGCCGGTTCCAGGTCTCGGGCACGTCCTTGACGGCCAAAGTGCCGCCGATGAGCTGCTTTTCGATCTCATAGCGCACCATGACGTGGAGGCAGTAGGTCAGCTCGTCCGCCTCGGTGCGGATGAGGGAGGGCTGGGCCTTGTTGACGGCGCGGTAGAACTGCTCCGCCGTCACGTCGCCGAGCTGCTCGGGGAAGAACTCCCGCATTTTGGGGAAGATGGCCTCGATAAAGGGCTTGGAGCGGCCGATCAGGTTCTCGTAGAAGCGGGATTGGCTCTCGTGGACGCCCATGGACACGCCGCCCGCAAGGCAGGTGTACTGCAGAGCGTCGGAGATGCCCAGCTCGTACTTGGCGTGGCCCCCCTCGTGGATGACGGAGTACATGGAGAAGCTCACATTGCCCTCGTCATAGTTGGTGGTGATGCGCACGTCTTTATTGTTGAATTCCAGGGTGTAGGGGTGCTCCGTCTCGCCGATGGCGCAGTGGGCCCGGTCCAGGCCCAGCACTTCCATGAGGTAGTCGGAGAACTTCCGCTGGGCGTCCACGGGATAGGAGCGCCACAGGAAGCTGTCGTCGATCTGCTCCTTCTCCATCACGGCGTGGAGCAGGGGGACGATGCGCTCCCGGAGGGTGGCAAAGAACCCGTCCAGATACTTCATATCCACCCCGCGCTCGTACTCGTTGAGCAGGGCGTCATAGGGGGCCTTGGCGCTGTCGTAGTACCCGGCAAACTTGATGTTGAAAGCCACCAGCTTTTCCAGC
>JAAVHY010000017.1 GCA_014799485.1 Clostridiales bacterium
AACAGCAGCCACTGCCCCAGCGTCCGGACCGAGGGCCAGACGGCCGCGAGCCGCGCCCTGAGCATTTCCACCATATAGACCCCCACCCTTTCGGCGGAAATTCAATTCACTCCATTATACCATCTCTGTCAAGGCGGGAAAAATTCCCGATTTTTGGAAGAAACGGCGAGAACCCCCGCCGCCCTGCGGTTTTGCCCAAAGGAACCCGAAAAAAGTTTGAAAATATTTTCACAATACCCCTTCCTTTTGGGCTGGCAATAAGGTATAATAAGACCGCGCAGATCCAGACCTACCATAATTTATAAGGAGTGATACCAATGAGCATCAAAGTAGGTATTAACGGTTTTGGCCGCATCGGCCGCATGGTTTTCCGCGCCAGCGTGAATCATCCCGAGATCGAGATCGTGGGCATCAACGACCTGTGCCCCGCCGACTATCTGGCCTATATGCTGAAGTATGACACCATGCACGGCCGCTTCGAGGGCGAGGTCTCCTCCACCGAGAACGCCATCGTGGTGAACGGCAAGGAGATCCCCATTTTCGCCGAGCGCGACCCCAAGAACATCCCCTGGGGCAAGCTGGAGGCTGAGTACGTCGTGGAGTCCACCGGCCTGTTCCTGACCCAGGAGAAGGCCCAGGCCCACATCGACGCCGGCGCCAAGAAGGTCGTCATGTCCGCCCCCTCCAAGGACAGCACCCCCATGTTCGTGTGCGGCGTGAACCTGGACGCCTACACCCCCGACATGACCTTCGTGTCCAACGCTTCCTGCACCACCAACTGCCTGGCCCCCATCGCCAAGGTGCTGAACGACAACTTCGGCATCAAGGACGGCCTGATGACCACCGTGCACTCCGTCACCGCCACCCAGAAGACCGTTGACGGCCCCTCCATGAAGGACTGGCGCGGCGGCCGCGCCGCCACCGGCAACATCATCCCCTCCTCCACCGGCGCCGCCAAGGCCGTGGGCAAGGTCATCCCCGCCCTGAACGGCAAGCTGACCGGTATGTCCATGCGTGTTCCCACCCTGGACGTGTCCGTGGTCGACCTGACCGTCAACCTGGAGAAGCCCGCTTCCTACGAGGAGATCTGCAAGGCCATGAAGGCCGCCTCCGAGGGCGAGCTGAAGGGCGTTCTGGGCTACACTGACGAGGACGTGGTGTCCAGCGACTTCCTGGGCGACGCCCGCACCTCCATCTTCGACGCCAAGGCCGGCATCGCCCTGACCGACACCTTCGTGAAGGTCGTGTCCTGGTACGACAACGAGATGGGCTACTCCAACAAGGTGCTGGAGCTCATCAAGCACATGTACAGCGTCGACCACAAGTAATTTGCGGTCAAAACCGTTAATTGCGGAACTTTTTCGATTGATTTATCAAGAGAAAAAGTAAGCCAGGTGGACGTAGACGCGGTGTAGTGGAACAACGATAACTGAGGATGCACCCCCTGGTGGATTCCCCATTAGCAGGAAAGCGCTCCTTTTCGGATGAAGCAAGTCCGAAAAGGAGCGCTTTTTATGTTGTTAACTGCTGTCCGGGATGAATTTGCTTTCCATTGCGAGTGCCGTAAACTTTCCCCGCGAACGGTGAAGAACTACACGAAACAGATCGACTACCTGTTGCAGTTTTTAGAGACGGAAAAAGCAGTGACGCACATTGAGGACGTGCAGGCAAGGCAGATCAAAGAATTTCTATTGGGCATGACGAAAGCGGGACGGACAGCGAACTATGTGAATGACCTGCTGAAAGCCTATAAGGTATTTTTTCGGTATGCGTTTGAGGAGGACTACACCGAGGAGCTTTTGACAAAGAAAATTCAGAATGTCAAAAAGCCGAAGGTGATTATCCGCACGTTCACCGAACAAGAGCTAAAGAAAATGAGCAACTACTATCAGGGTTATGATTACCTGACGATTCGCAACAAAGTAATTATTTTGCTGTTGATTGATACCGGGATTCGGCTGAGTGAATTGACGGAGTTGACGGAAGAACAGATCAAACACGATTATATCATCATTCGCGGCAAGGGGGCAAAGGAGCGGGTGGTGCCTAAGTCCCCCCTGCTCAGTAAGTGGCTGATTAAGTATCTGGCCGTCCGAAAATCCTACTTTGCCTATCGCGTCATCCCGGCAAATATCTTTTTGAGTAAGAACGGGAAGCCGCTGACCAATACCATGATTGACCGCATTGTGAAAGACGCGGGGAAAGCCTGCGGCGTGTCTGAGGATGTGCGAGTATCGGCGCACACGTTCCGGCACACTTACGCACAGTTCCAGTTAAAAGCGGGCCTTGACCTCTATTCCCTGTCCCGTCTGCTGGGGCATGAAAGTATCACGATCACGCAAACTTACCTGAACGGGTTGAGGGATAAGGAAGTGTTGCAACAGGCACAGAATACAAGCCCGCTTATGAACATTTGAAGGTTGCTCCATCAAGGGGACAGGGTATCAAAGCCCTGTCCTCTCTCCTTATTTGTGGAAGATTTTAGAAAGTGCTTTATCAAGAGCCGGCTTAACACTCTTGTCTATTGCTTTTTCTATTGCCTTTTCCAACTCTTTTTCTTCCGCTTTCCGTTGTTGTTCCTATGCGCGTTTTTGCAAAAGGGCCCGTGTCTTTTCTTTGCCCTTTTGGGAATAGTAAACCCAATTTTCATCAAATGTATAGTAGTGCTGTCGATACCAAGATTCATCCATTTTTCCCTATTGATATAATATATCAGCAATTTCTTTTGGGAATAGCGCCATTTTTATCACCTCGTCATCTTTTATACTAATATAATACCAAAAATTTTTATTTGTTGCAAATAAGAGCACTTTTCGCGTTGATCCGAGCGGGTGCAACAGGGATATAGCAGAACGATTAAAGCAACTTTTAATATCTTTACAACAACTTGGAGCAACAGCAAAGAACTGAGATACAGCTAATTGCAACTAATACCAGCTATTGAGAAAAACAGGCAATCAAGAGAAAAGACAGTTTATCGACAGGCATACCCCCTGGGGTCGGTATTCGGGCAAATCCAAACAAAAGGCACCCTGTGCAGTTTAGGACGCTTATTTTCCCACGAAAAGGCGTTTTACTTTGCCGTTATCGTATCATTGCTGACAAATAAAAGGCTTGCGGGGTTCGCGTGGCGAACTCCGCAAGCAGTTGCAACCGTTCTTTACTTGAAGCACTCGATTTTGATTTTATGAAAAATTTTTGTTATTATATATACATAAACAAGGAAAACCCTTGAATAATTTTGAAAAGGAGGACATTTTATGTCCCGGACTGTTCCAAATTAGAGAACAATAGTTATCCACAAAGAAAAAGTGAAATCTGATTTTCTACAAATTTCCAATGAGCATTGGATGGAGTTTAATAAAAAGTACGGCCCTTATGCGTTGCAGGTGTATTTGTACCTTGCTAAAAACGCAGACGGATATTCTTTTGCTTTATCTCCAAAAGCAGCAAGGGAAGCGGCGGGGATCACAAAAACTACGTTTGAAAAATATGTAGACCTTTTGATTGAGGAAGGGTATTTGGTCAAACGAGAGGGGAACACATATGACTTCTATGAAACGCCATACAAGCAAGGGGACGATTGAGGAGTTCGCCGTAAAATACATTGCCAAATACGCAGGACGAACCAACCCCAAATTGTTCAGTTCGGCACAGGCAATAGGAAGTCCGCAGAACAGTATAGAAATAGATAATATATAAGATCAACAGATAAGGGAAACAGATAATTATCAAGAGGTAGTTGGTATGGTGTCCTGCAAAATAAAGGATTCGAGCAGGGCAACAAAAGGAAGGTATCTGTCAGCCAATACAGATACCTTCCTTTGCTCTTGTTAGGAAACCTTGTCCAAAAGCGCGATGGGATTTTCGGTGCTATCCTTCTTTTCCATATCGCCAAAAATGGTGTCGATCACGTCCACAACCTCCTCCAAGGTTTGGCACTCGGCAAACTCGGCCAGGAGCTTGCGGGCAGTAGCCATACTGATGAACCACTCCACCTCTTGCTCCTCCTGCTCGCAGAAAACGGGTTGCATAAACGAGGAATACTTGGACTTGAACCAGTTCCGAACCATATCATAGCCGTGACCCTTCTGGTTGGCAAGGTTGCGTTTTTTGGCAAACTCCACCAGATTTTCGCGGGCGTTAGGTTGGGAAGCGATGTAGCGCACCATGTTGGCATAGGTCAAGTTCTTGTTTGCAGTCCTCTTGTTCTCATTGATCTTGATGGCGCGGACTTTAACAGAATACGTGGGGAAAGCCGCAATCACTTCCTGAAGCAAATCACACTCATCGGAACCAAATTGGGATGCGCTTTCATAGAACTTCTTGGTGCAGACGATGGAGGTACTGGCGTGGTCGATAGTGTAGTTTTTCATATTCTTCTATTCCTTTCTTGTCTGGGAGGCTTTTGCTCTCCCTTTGTTATGTGCTTATTATAACAGGGGTGTAGTCCGATAAACCGGCACTTTATAGGAATTGGAAAAAGTTTTTTGAAGTTGTTTGGAAAGAGTTAGAAAGTTGCTAAAAATTCTATACTGAGGAGTGAATTGCATAAAAAGTTGCCGGAAGTTGTTACTTCCGGCAATCGTTGGTATTGGCGATATCTTTAATAACTTGGAGAATATGATCTGCTTGCGAAGCTGTCAGCTTTTCAAGCTCACTCAAAAGCTCCTTTGACTTCTGAGGTGCAGGGGAATCTATATTGAAAAAGTCTTGCGGGGTAATTCCAAAAAATTCACAGATGTAAATAAACCCAGTCATAGACGGCAGTGTCCGTTTATTCTCAATTTTGTTGATGTAACTTTCGCTTTGCCCCAATGATAAGCTCATATCTCTTGCTGAAATGCCCTTTTGTGTGCGGAGTTCAGCGATCCGTAAAGGAAACCATTCCAAATAATCCATAAGCCGCCCCCAGACGTGTAATGGATATATTATAAATCCTCTGCCTCCACATTACAGAGAATTAAAAGATATGTTTTGCTTTACATAGAACCTAATAAGATATATAATTGGAGCTACAGGGATTTTATTTCCCTATATATCGACACAAGGAGGATCATATCATGGGCAAATACATGGGTACAAGCGAAGCGGGTGATAAGTGGGGGTGTCATAGGGACAAAGTTTCAAAAGCGTGTCGGGAGGGTAAGGTTGAGGGCGCAGAGCAGGATGGGCCGGGAAAGCCTTGGAGGATTCCCGCAGATGCGCCTAATCCGTTTAATAAATAAAGGAGGGCCGAAAATGAAACGATTACTTACCATATTATTATCACTTGGCATGGTGTTGTCAATTACTCCATCTGTCTTTGCGGCAAGTGATGAAGCAACAAGCGCCGCAAATGCTCTTTATGAATTGGGCCTTTTCAGGGGGACGGGAACAGACGCAAGCGGCAACCCTATCTTTGAGCTTGATCGTGCTCCGACGCGCCATGAAGCAATTACAATGCTTGTGCGGTTGCTGGGGAAAGAGAGTGAGGCAAAGGCTGGTTCGTGGGCAATTCCCTTTACAGACGTGGCAGATTGGGCAAAACCCTATGTAGGGTATGCGTATGCAAACGGTTTGACAAGTGGCACATCTGCGACCACATATGGCGGCAATGATATTATAACGGCATCCCAATACATTACGTTTGTCCTCCGTGCCCTGGGCTATTCGAGCGGGACTGATTTCCAATGGGATAAAGCGTGGGAATTGTCTGATAGGATTGGTTTGACAGATGGGCGATACAATGCTGGTACATTTAATTTTACCCGTGGTGATGTGGCTATTGTTTCACATAGGGCATTGTCTGCAGATCACAAACGTGAAGATCAGACGTTGCCTAATCCGAGTGGTGATATAACAGTAGACAAATTACAAGGGGTTTGGCAATCTATTCGTCAGGAAGATAATTACAACCATAGCGAAAGCGAATATGTTTTTTCTGGTAATCAGTTTACATATGCGTATTCTAATACCAAAGATAATAATACATATATATTGTGGTATAGAATGGGAACTTATCAAATTCAAGGCGATAAACTTATTTTGCTTTTATCATATCAGAAAGATTATAATGCTTTAGACAATTGTGTATCATCTATAACAAATTCAAGAACTGATGAACTTGCAATTACAGATTTTCTTGAAAATAGCATTAAAATTAGCATGACTAGCTATAACCGGGTATCAGATTCTACTATAAAAGATCAAGTAACAAATGCTTTAGCAGAAAAAGAAAGTAACCCCAGCACATCTAAACCTTCCACGGACAGTTCCACAAACGATTATACGTACTTGGCCGCAAGCGATTTTAGAAGTATACGGCGTCAATATTCCAATGCGGCCCCGCGATGTGCCTATGTGGTAGCCTTTACAGACAAAAACGGAGATAAATGTGTATTAGTTGATTTGTATTGGAAAATTATCAATAATTATCATGATGTAATACTTCACAATTTAACTACAGGTAGGGTAATAAATGACCCGGCAACATATTATGGAAATATGGCAAACCGCCAGTATGGTGCAAGTAAATTGCACTATATGGATTTGCAACTTGAAGTGTTGGAACATCTTGCAGGCGAAACGAAGAGCGGAACCTATATAAGCCCCGAAGCATTAAGTCAATAGAAATTTTAATTATACAAGAATGATGCTAGGGATTTCAGAAATGATTTAGCATATATTTTTGAAGAGTAAAGGCAGGGCCGGGTGCAATCCTGGCCCTGCCCTATATGTGTCAATAGCCTATGCCCTAATGACACATGAGAGCAAGCCTATTTTTCTGTGTCACACGACTTAATTAGTATATTTTGAAATGTTGCAAATATATTTTATATCCTATTGACACAAAAGACTTGTTGTGGTAGAATAATAGCAGATCAAGCAAGGGGGCGCGGCTCATGCGAGTTGGCTATGTACGATGTTCTACCATCGAACAGAACGAAGCACGACAATTGAAAATGATGGAGGAACAACAGGCCGAAAAGATATTTATAGACAAAGCCAGCGGCAAGAACACAGACCGCGCCGCCTTCAAGGAAATGATGGGCTTTGTCCGTGCGGGGGACATTGTAGTGGTGGAGAGCATTTCCCGTATTGCCCGGAACACCCGCGACCTTCTTTCTACTGTTTCAGACCTGACCGCGCGGCAAGTGGAGTTTGTCAGCTTGAAAGAGAATATTGACACCACTACCCCGCAAGGGCGGTTCATGCTCACGGTATTTGGTGCTCTTGCTGAGTTAGAGCGGGAAAATATCTTGGAACGCCAGCGTGAGGGCATAGAGATTGCCAAGAGTGAGGGTAAGTACAAGGGCCGCAAGCCGTTGGACGTGAATGAAACGCAGTTCAAAGAGGTTTGCGCCCGGTGGAGGGCGGGCGAGATCACCGCAACCGCCGCCATGCAGGAGGTAGGGTTAAAGCCCAATACCTTCTATCGGAGGGTCAAGGACATGGGCCTGTAAAGGATATAGGGAGATAGGAGTGAAGATATGCCAACCTCTATAGTGGATATATTAAAAATCATAGTTAATGATGTTCTTCCAGCAATAGGAAACCTGTGCCTGTTTTTTATTTCTGTTTATACGTTTCGTCTTACTATTTTTCCCAAAAAACTTCGATTTATTGGATATAAGCCATGCTTGTCCATGTTTGAGGGGGACGCTGTTGAAATCACATTAGAAAATAGAGCACTATCGCCTGTTGTTATAGAAGCTGTTTCCGTAGTCTTAAACGGGTATAATATAAAAATCTTTTCAGAAGAAGACGATGGGCCTTGCATAATAGATGGATTTAAGACTGGAAAGATTAAAATGATTCCGTTTTCATCCATTTATTGTGAAGAGGGGGAGATAAGTTTTGGCATTGATAAAGATATATATCTTATCGTAGACACACCACGAGGCAAGCAATACTTGAATTATGCCGGTGACCCTAAAAAGTATTTTTTAAGGTTTCGAGAAAAATTTAATCCTGTTAAACATGCCACAGTAAAGAGAAACTACTTTAATGGTAAAATCCTAAAACCATATGTTCGATACGCAATCCTTTATGCTGACAGACAAAAAAATACACATACGGTATTTGTGCTCCCGTCAGGAGTAATGAGCGAAATGCTATTTGGATATAACGGATTAACCGAAGATATTGCGCTTAGCAAAGAAACTATGTGCGCTCATTTTGAAAAAGAGTTTTCAAAAGTTAACCTTCTTTTTGCTATCAAAGAATTTACTAATACCGACAGCTTAATTATTGACTATGATTGAGAAGATCATGAATATGGGCCTATAATGGCCCAGTTGGTGGAATAAACCGCCGTGTATTGTATCTTAGGTTACTCCCCTGTTGGAGTAACTAAGAAATAAAAACAAGACTTGCAAAACTGAAAAGCCGTTGATTTTCTTGCAGTTGTTCCCCGCGTTGCGGCCACAGGCCGCAACGAACGAGATGGGCTACTCCAACAAGGTGCTGGAGCTCATCAAGCACATGTACAGCGTCGACCACAAGTAATTTGCGGTCAAAACCGTTAACTATGAAAAGCGCCCCCTCGGGTTTCCGAGGGGGTGTTTTTTATTGCTGATCTTTACTTTCGATTTCCTGCTCGATTTTTCTGACCAATTCACTGGGGCGCATATTGAGGGCTAAGGCAATCCGCCATATCGTTTCGAAATTTGCTTGTTTACTCCCGTTTTCAATCATTGTTAAGTGTGTGCGTGCAATTCCGGCAAGGCCGCTCAATACATCCTGCGATAACCCTTTTTCTTTTCTTAAAAGGCGAATTGTCTGCCCAATCGTTATATTGTCAAATTGCACATCATCACCTCTCCCATTCCATTTGTAGTGTATGGGAGAAATAAAGAATTTTAGTCTACTATCATAGACAGTTCTTTCTTTTTATGCTATAATTTGTGATATGCAAAGGAGGCGTTTGCGATGAAAGATGGGGCACGCTGGGAATTTATCTATAACCAGATCAATGGCATGAACGAGCCGGATGTATGTGAATGGGCCAAAGACGAAACTTCTGAGGGCGGGGAAGTTGCCCCACTGATAGAACAAGTTTATGAGGCCCGCAACCGCCTTTGCGGAAAAATGGGGTTAAATCCTGACACCGACCCGGATTTTGAGCTGCTGATCAGCGGGTTGGAGGACCTGTCCCGTACCTGCGGGAAATTGATGTACCACTATGGATACCAGGATGGAGTAAACGCCAAATAATAAAAAGCCCGCCGGTCACGTCCGGCGGGCTTCTCTTATTGGATCTTGTAGTCCTTCCCGAACTGCAGGTCGGTATACCGCCGGGTGGCGTCCGGATCCAGCTCCAGCTCGTCCGCCGCGGGGTCGGGGAGGTCGTCCGGCATGGGGGGCACGTCATCGTCCGGCCCCACCGCGACCAGGCGGGGCTCAGCCTGCTGGACGGCGGCCGCCTCTTCCTCCTGGCGGACCTGGGCGTCCAGGGCGGCCTTGATGTCATCGGCGGGATCACTGGGCGCGGTCATCAGCTCGGGGGGGACCAGGTCGCCCAGGCTGGACAGGAAGAGCATCTCGTCCTCGTGGGCCTGGGCCAGCTTTTTCACATAGGCGGCGGTGGACTCCTGGGCCTTCTTCAGCCGGTATTCCTCGGCGGCGACGGCCTTCTGCAGCTCTTCCGTGCGCTGCTGGGCGCCCTGCTCGGCATCGCCGATCATCTCGTCCCGCTTGCGCTTGGCCTCGTCCATCATGGACTCCGCCATCTGCTGGGCGGCCAGCAGGGTCTTGCGCATGGTTTCCTCGGTGGCGCGGTATTCCTCCACCTTGTCGGACAGTACCTTCAGCTTGTTCTTCAAAATGGCGTTTTCATTGTACAGGGCGGTATAGTCCTCGGTGAGCGCGTCCAAAAACTCGTCCACCTGGCCCAGGTTATAGCCGCCCAGGGTCGCCTTGGCAAAGGAGTGGCTGGCCACCTCCTGCGGAGTCATCATGGATCAGTTTCCCCCTTGTCTCAGAAATACAGGCCGTTGTTTTCCAGCTCGTCGATGAGGTCGCCCAGGATCTCCACATTGTAGGGGGTGATGATGTAAGTGGACAGCGCCACCTTCTTGATGGTGCCCTCGTTGGCGTAGGCCACGCCGGACAAAAAGTCGATGAGGCGGCGGGCGATGTTCTTGTCCGTCTGCTCCAGGTTGAGCACCACGGTGCGCTTGTCCCGCAGGTGGTCGGCGATCTCGGAGGCGTTCTCAAACCGGGTGGGGCTGACCAGCACCACCTGGAGCTGGGTGGTGGTGTGGATGTTGACGACCTTGTTGCTGCGGCGGTCGATGTCGCGGTCGCGGTCCCTGGCGGGGTCCTTGGTGGTGTTCACCGGGGTGAAGTCCTCCTCGTAGTCGTCCTCCATCTCGTCCTCATAGGGGCGGGCCAGACGCTTGAGTTCGTCGATCAGGCTCATATAGACGGGTCTCCCTTCAGTCTTGAGTAGATAACATGGGCGGGCGCGGGCCGAACAGGGCGGAACCCACCCGGACGCAAGTGGAACCGGCGGCGACAGCGTCCGCGTAGTCGCCGCTCATCCCCATGGAAAGCACGTCCATATCTTCACCATTATGGACCATTTCCCGTCTTATGTCAACAGCCAACTGGCGCAAATTTTGAAAATGCGGCAGATTTTCTCCGGGCCGCGTGGAAGCCGGGGGGATGCACATCAGCCCCCGCAGGCGCACGCCGCCCAGCCCGGAGGCCAACCGGGCGGCGGCCAGGGCCTCTTCCGGGGCAAAGCCGGACTTGGACGCTTCCCCCGCCAGATTGATCTCCAGCAGGATGTCCTGGACAAGCCTCAGCCTGTCCGCCCGCTCCGCGATGGCGCGCAGCAGCTTTTCCGAGGAGACGGAGTGGATGAGCTCCACCCGCCCCACCACATACTTCACTTTGTTGGTCTGGAGGTGGCCGATGAAGTGGACGGCCGCGTCCCCGTAAGCGTCGTCCGCCAGGTGCGCGGTGAGCTCCTGCACCCGGTTTTCCCCGCACACCGCCACCCCGGCGTCCACCGCGGCCCGGATGGTGTCCGAGCTCTGGGTCTTGGTGGCCGCCAGCAGGGTGACGGACGCCGGGTCCCGGCCCGCCGCGATGGCGGCGGCGTCGATGTCCGCCCGCACCCGGGCCAGACGTTCTTGCAGTTCCATCAGCGCACCACCTTCCCGTCGTAGATGCCGGAGGAGTTGAGGATGACCTCGTCCCCCGCCCGCAGGCGTTTGGACGCGTCCTGGTTCACAGGGCGGACCAGGTAATAGGTGTCGTCGGTGTAGAGCACCTCTACCGCCTGCCACTCCGCCTGAGAGCTGACCACGGTGAACACCCCGTAGCGGTTGACCCTGCTGACGGCGCCGTCGTCATCGGTGACATCCTCGGTCACCACCCGCAGGGCCTTGCGGGGGATGCGGATGCCCTCGATCTGCCGGGTGACCACGTCCACAGTCTGGATGCGGAGCATGGCGGTGTCCGCCAGGTGGGAGCGGCAGGAGAAGACGGCCAGCGTCCGCTCCCCCTCCAGGGAGACCCGGTCCAGGGTCATCTCCACCTGGCCGTAGTAGTCCCCGGAGAAGGAGAGGGTGTACTTCCGGCCGGACTGGAGGCCGGTGTCGGTGCCGTCCAGCAGGGCGGCAAAATACCAGGTGGAGCCGGTGACCAGCTTGCCCACGGCATTGGGGCTGGGGCTGTACTGCTGGTGGAGCAGGTCGTCCAGGCCGTCGGCGGTGAGCCCGTCCAGCATGGCGGGGGAGACCACGCCCTCCCAGCCGTCCGCCCCGGCGGAATACACCCCGGAGACCGGGGCGTACACGGTGGTGGACACCTGGTTCAGCGAGTGGTTCAGCTGCGCCAGCTGGGACTGCTTGTCCGCGATGAGCTGGGAGAGCTGGCCGGCGGCGTTGGTATCGCCGTAGGTATAGTCCCGCTTGAACACCATGGCGCGCAGGTTGAGGGCGGAATCCTCCAGGGTGGTCAGATCCCCGCCGGCGGCCAGGGTGCGCAGGGCCACGATGGAGTTGATGACCTGGGCGTCCAGCCGGGCGGCGTCGGTGTTCTGGGTGCCGGAGCCCAGGGCGTATTGCAGCTGCTGGATCTCCGCCTCCAGCGAGCGGATGGACTGCCGGGTGGTGAGGGCGGAGGGATCGCTGTACAGCAGGGCCACCGCGTCCCCCACGGCGGCCTTGGCGCCTTCGGCCAGGATCTGGTCCACATAGCCCCCGGAGCCGTTCAGGGGGACCTCCGTGCGCACCAGGATGCCGGTGGCCTCCGCACCCACGTCCAAGGAGAAGGCATACGCCGGGGTGGTGGCCAGCTCTTCCTTCCAGCCCCGGACAAAGTAGACGGCCAAGTAGACCCCCACCCCCAGGCAGAGGATGGCGATCATGATCTTGGTGGCGAGGGTGCTCTCTTTCATGGGATCAGCTCTTTTCTTTCTCTACGCCTCCACTTCGATGGGGTGCTCCGGGGCGATGGTGGAGATGGCGTGCTTGTAGATGACTTGCTGCTTGCCGTCGGACACCACGACCACCACATAGGGGTCGAAGGCGGTGATGACCCCCCGGAGCTGGTAGCCGTTCATAAGGAACACGGTGACCCGGGCGGCGAGACGGCGGGCGGCGGACAAAAAGGTGTCCTGGACGTTGGGCTGCTTGGCGACGGGAACGGCGGATGTAAGGCTCATGTAAATGCACTCCTCTTTTTATTGATTTCGAGCGCACTTATTTTAGCCCAGAGGAGGTGACAAGTTCTGTCGAAAAATCGAGGGCGGCGGGAAAATTTGGAATTTCACCCCACTCAAACCAGTGGGCGTTTTTGTTCCGCCGGAACCAGGTGAGCTGCCGCTTGGCGTACTGGCGGGAGCGGAGCTTCACCTCCTGTACCCCTTCCGATACGGGGCGGCCCTCCGATATGGCGGCGGCGATCTCCTTGTAGCCGATGGCCTGCATGGCGGTGCACCCGCGGGGGACGCGGCCGGCCAGCAGGCCGCGCACCTCCCCCTCCAGGCCGCGGTCCATCATCTCGTCCACCCGGCGGTCGATGCGCGCCCACAGCCAGGGGCGTTCCCGGAAGTTCAGGGCGATGGTCAGCGGGGTGTAGCGGTCGGGCAGCGCCCGGCTCTCCCGGTCGTGCTGGGTGATGGTGACCCCCGTGGAGAGGTATACCTCCAGCGCCCGGAGGGTGCGCTTCTCGTCGTTGGGGTGGATGCGCCCCGCGGCGTCCGGGTCCGCCTGTTCCAGCTGGGCGCGCAGGGCGGGCAGGCCCTCGGCCTTCACCCGCGCCTGGAGGGCTTCCCGCAGGCCGCTGTCCGGCTCAAAGGGGGCGAACTGCCGCCCGGCCACCAGGTGGTCGATGTACAGCCCCGTCCCCCCGGCCACGATGGGCAGCCTGCCCCGGGCCAGGATATCGTCCACAATGGGGACCGCGTCCGCCACGTACCGGGCCACAGAGTAGTTCTCCGCCGGGGCGGCCACGTCCAGCATATGGTGGGGTACGCCGCGCATTTCCTCCTGGGTGGGCTTGGCGGTGCCGATGTCCATTCCCCGGTAGACCTGCATGGAGTCGGCGGACACCACCTCGCCGCCGAACCGGCGGGCCAGCTCCACCGCCAGGGCGGTCTTGCCGGAGGCGGTGGGCCCGCATATGACCAGAATGTTAGGTTCCATAAAGCCTCCCGGCGGGCCCGCGCCCAAAGCATTTTCCAATATTATAGCGTAACTTTGCGGAAATTACAACCGTCCAGCATATTGACATTTCATGGCCTGTGCGGTTATAATTTATCAAAAGATTGGAGGGGGAGACCATGGGCTTTTTATCATCCCTGTTCGGGCGTTCGGACGACTACGAGGAGGAAGAGCAGAACGAGGAGGGCGAACTGCCCCAGCTGTACACCGGCATGACGCTGGATGTGGAGACGGTGGACGGGGAGCGGATCCTCACCGGGCGGCTCACCGGATTCAGTTCGTCCACCCTGACGCTGGAGCGGCTGCCCGGCGGGCTGTCCCTGGCCGTCCGGGAGATTGGCACCTCCGTGGTGGTGCGGGGGCTGGACGAGACGATGACCCCGTTCTATTTGAAGGGCGCCGTGCAGGAGTCCACCCGGGTGGTATGCAAGCTGAAGGATGTGAAGGTCAAGCCCATCCCGGAGCACCGGCACGATTTCCGGCTGCGGATAAACGCGCCCGTGGCGATGTACTACCCCAAGGACACCACGTTCAGCCACCCGGAGGAGTGTCTCCTGGTGGACATCAGCACCGGGGGCGCGTGCGTCGAGTCGGAGTATCTGCACGCTGTGGACGAGGTGCTGCGTTTGAAGGTGAAGCTGGAGGACTACGCCCCCATGGAGTTTTTGGGGGAGATCATCCGGGTGGTGGAGTACCAGCCGGGGAAATTCCGCTACGGCTTCCTGTTCGCCCAGCTGAAGGAGAAGGAGCTGACCGAGCTCACCCGGACGCTGTACAACCTCCAGGCGGGCAACCGCTCCACCTGGGTGCGCACCCCGGAGGGCCACTGGTAACCGGGGAGATCCAACAGGAAAAGACAAAAAGGAGCGCCTATCCCTGGGAGGATAGGCGCTTTTTTTGCCTTTCCATCCGCTAAGCCTTGCCGAAAGGCCGTTTATCTGCTATAATATTACGATTACAGCGCCCGCCAGGATCTGGAAACCGGCGGGCGGAGGACGGTTGGGAGGGCGCGGGAATGGACAATATAATCCTCATTGGGATGCCCGGGTCGGGCAAGAGCACGGTGGGCGTGGTGCTGGCCAAGGCCCTGGGCCTGCGCTTCCTCGACGTGGACCTGCTGATACAGGAGCGGGAAGGGGCGCTGCTCCAGCGGCTCATCGACACCCAGGGCGTGGAGCGGTTCCTGGACCTGGAGCGGGATGTCATCTGCTCGCTGGGGTGTCCTGACACAAAGTGTCAGGACGCCTGCCGCGGCACGGTGGTGGCCCCCGGGGGGAGCTGCGTGTGCCGGGAGGAGTCCATCGCCCATATGCGGCAATTGGGCACGGTGGTCTACCTGAAGCTGTCCCTGGAGGAGATCACGGGACGGATCCGCAACCTGTCCTCCCGGGGCATTGCCCTCCGGCCAGGCCAGACCCTGGCCGACGTATACCGTTACCGGGCCCCGCTGTACGAGCGGTGCGCCCACATCACCGTCCCGGCCGGGGGCCAGAGCCTGGGGGCGACGGTGCAAGCTGTACAGCAAGCTCTGGCGGCCCGCTGAACCGGGTACAACAATAGAAGGACGTAGAGAGTTTATGAATTTCCGCGACTTGGGGCTCACCGCCCCCATACTCAAGGCCCTCACCCAGGAGGGCTACACCGACCCCACCCCCATCCAGCGCAAGGCCATCCCCCCCGCCCTGGCGGGGCGGGACGTGCTGGGCTGCGCCCAGACGGGCACCGGCAAGACCTGTGCCTTTGCCACCCCCATCCTCCAGCGGCTCAGCGGCCGCCTGCCCAAGCCCAGGGTGATCCGGGCGCTGATTTTGACCCCCACCCGGGAGCTTGCCATCCAGATCCAGGACAGCTTCGTGTCCTATGGCCGCAACCTGCCCCTGCGCTCCGCCGTCATCTTCGGCGGCGTGGGCCAGCAGCCCCAGGTGGACGCCATCAGGAAGGGCCTGGACATTTTGGTGGCTACCCCGGGGCGTCTGCTGGACCTCCACGGCCAGGGGCTGGTGGACCTGTCCCACATCGAGATCTTCGTGCTGGACGAGGCCGACCGGATGCTGGACATGGGCTTCATCCACGATGTGCGCCGGGTGCTCAAGCTGCTGCCGGAACAGAAGCAGACCCTGTTTTTCTCCGCCACCATGCCCCCGGAGGTGATGGGGCTGGTGAACGGCCTGCTCCACGACTATGCCCGTGTGGCGGTGGACCCGGTGTCCTCCCCGGTGGAGGTCATCAGGCAGTCCCTCTACTATGTGGACAAATCCAATAAGACCAAGCTGCTGGCCCATCTCATGGAGGAGCGGCACATCACCTCCGCCCTGGTGTTCTCCCGCACCAAGCACGGGGCCAACCGCATCGCCCAGGACCTGGTGAAGCGGGGCATCTCCGCCGCCGCCATCCACGGCAACAAGAGCCAGACCGCCCGGGTGCAGGCGCTCAACGACTTCAAGGCGGGCCGGGTGCGGGTGCTGGCCGCCACCGACATCGCCGCCCGGGGCATCGACATCGACCAGCTGCCCTTCGTGTTCAACTACAACCTGCCCGACGTGCCTGAGACCTACGTCCACCGCATCGGCCGCACCGGCCGGGCGGGGCATGAGGGGGAGGCCATCTCCTTCTGCCAGTTCGACGAGAAGGACGAATTGAAGGCCATCGAGAAGCTGCTGGGGCGGCCTATCCCGGTGGTGGAGGGCCATCCCTTCCCCATGGAGAACTTCGACCCGCCCCAAAAGGACAAGCACGGGCGGCCCGTGAACGCCGAGGACGCGGAGGCCCGCGCCGCGGCCAAGGAAAAGCGCCGCCAGAAGGACGCGGAGAACAAGGCCCGCGCCGAGGAACGCAAGCTTGCCGCGGCCCAGGCGGCGGCTGCCGCCGAGCTTGTCTCCCCTGAGGAGACGGACGCGCCCAAAAAGAAAAAGCGCCGCCGCAAAAAGGGCGGCGCGGCCCAGGATGCCCAAACGGCCGGCCCCGCCGTCCAGGCCATGGCCCCGGCGGAGAAGGAGGCCCCACCGCTGGTGCTGAGGGATAAGCCGATTGGAAGGGGCGTGCGGCAGGGGCGGCTGGAGGACACCCTCCCCGAAGACCCCTCCATGCCCGTCACCGACTTTTACAAGCCAAACCCCCTGGACTCCGACGTCATCATGGACGCCACCGCCCGGCTGCTGGCCCCCCGGCGGCCCGCGGCCCGGCCCCAGATGCAGATCCAGAGCCGGCAGGGCTCCCAGCAAAAAAAGCAGGACAAGGGCCAAAAGCCGGCGCAGCCAAAGCCCCGCCGCCAGGGCAAAAAGCAGGGGGCTCCCGCCCAGCCCGCCAAGGAGCCCGTCCTGCCGCCCTCCCTGTCCGGGAAGAAAAAGCACCGCCGGGACGACCGGCCCCGGCCCATCGAGGCGCCTCCGCGCTCCGACCGGCAGAAGGACTCCACCCAGCACAAGAGCCTGATGCGGCCCTACTACCTCCATGACGGCGACTGAGCGGGAGGGCGCGCCCCGCCGCCCGAGGGGGCACCGCCGCCATCCCCTGCGGTGGATCATCATCCTGCTGGCGCTGGCCGCAGGAGGCTGGGCCTGGTTCCAGTGGCAGTGCTGGGGGCTTCAGGTAACCCACACGGACGTAGCGCTCAGCACATTGCCGGGGGAGTTTGACGGCTATAAGATCGTCCACCTGTCCGACCTCCATGGGCACGAATACGGCCAGGGCAATGAGGAGCTTTTGGCGCTGATCCGGGAGCAAAAGCCCGACCTCATCGTGGTCACCGGCGACCTCATCGACCAGGAGGGACAGCTCCAGATGATCCCCGCGCTGGCCCGAGGGCTGGCGGCCATCGCGCCGGCCTATTACGTCACGGGCAACCATGAGTGGGGGCTGGGTACGGGGACGGTGAAGGAGCTGAAAAGCCTGCTGTCCCAGTGCGGGGTGGAGCCCCTGTCCAACCAGTACGAGCTTTTGGAGCGGGACGGGGCACAGGTTGTGCTGGCCGGGGTGGACGACCTCAACGGCTATGCCGACCAGACCACCCCGGAGGAGCTGTACGCCCGGATCGAAGACCAGGCCCCCGGCCTGTTCACCCTCCTGTTGGCTCATCGAAATGACCGCTTTTGGCAGTATGCCTCCGCGGGGTACGATTTCGTCATGTCCGGCCACGGCCACGGGGGCATCGTCCGCCTGCCTTTTGTGGGCGGGCTGTTGGGCAGCAACCGGCAGTTTTTCCCCAAGTGGACCTCCGGGCTGTATACGATGGGGAACAGCACGCTGTTCGTCTCCCGGGGGCTGGGGAACAATACGGTGCCCTTCAAAGGGTTTCGGATCTTCAACCGACCTGAATTGGCCGTGGTGACACTGAAAAGCGGCTGAATTATGAGCAGAAGCGGAATATTGTTCATTTACTGAGAGAGGTTGTGTATTTTAAGTGGATGATATTTGGGAAAAAGTTAAACTGCACCAAGGTGAAACATTTTATACCGTAAGAGGATTAGCTTTCACCTATAAAGTCAATGGCGAAACTGTGACACACACTCGCAGTAAGGCAACTCTATCACGGTCTGATTTTGAGAAGGCTATACTTTTAGCTCCGCAAAAACCTTCTGACCTTCATAATGATGTAGCTGGACCATCATATGTTTATGCAATTATTACAGATTCACGCTTACGTTGAACCCAAGAGATGAGAAACGCATTGAGAAGGAGAAATTTCCATGCCCTGTTACCACGCCGGACAATTTGACATCGCGGTGGTGGGCGCGGGCCACGCGGGCATCGAGGCCGCCCTGGCTTCCGCCCGGATGGGACTGAAGACCGTGTGCTTCACCATCAACCTGGACGCGGTGGGCAATATGCCCTGCAACCCCGCCGTGGGCGGCACCGGCAAAGGCCACCTGGTGCGGGAGGTGGACGCCCTGGGCGGCGAGATGGCAAAGGCCGCCGACCGGGCCTGCATCCAGTATCGGATGCTCAACCGGGGGAAGGGCCCCGCGGTCTGGTCCCTCCGGGCCCAGGCCGACCGCCGCCGCTACCAGGAGGTCATGAAGCACACCCTGGAATCGCAGGATAATTTGTGGGTCAAGCAGGCGGAGGTGACGGAGATCCTCACCGAAAACGGCGGGGTGTCCGGCGTGGTCACCGCCACCGGGGCCACCTATCAGGTGAAAGCCGCCGTGATCGCCACCGGCACCTACCTGGGAGGGCGCACCATCGTGGGGGAGGTCACCCGGCAGTCCGGCCCCGACGGCATGGCGGCGGCCCTGCCGCTGACGGAGTGCCTCACAAAGCTGGGGCTGTCCATCCGCCGCTTCAAGACGGGCACGCCCCCCAGGGTGAACCGCCGGAGCGTGGACTTCTCCAAAATGGAGGTCCAGCCGGGGGACGAGGCGCCCGAGCCCTTTTCCTTCACCACACAGACGCCGCCGGAAAACCGGGCGGTGTGCTATCTGACCTATACCAACGAGGCCACCCACCAGGTCATCCGGGACAACCTCCACCGTTCCCCCCTGTTCTCCGGGGTGATCGAGGGGGTGGGGCCGAGGTACTGCCCCTCCATCGAGGACAAGGTGGTGCGGTTCTCCGAAAAGCCGAGACACCAGCTGTTCATCGAGCCCATGGGGCTGAACACCGAGGAGCTTTACATCCAGGGGTTCTCCTCCTCCCTGCCCGAGGAGGTGCAGGTGGCCATGCTCCACACCATCCCCGGCCTGGAGGGGGCGGAGATGACCCGGTGCGCCTACGCCATCGAGTACGACTGCGTGGACCCCACCGAGCTGCTGCCCACCCTGGAGTGCAAAAAAGTCCCCGGCCTCTACGGCGCGGGGCAGTTCAACGGCTCCTCCGGCTACGAGGAGGCCGCCGCCCAGGGGCTGGTGGCGGGGGTCAACGCCGCGCTGAAGGTCAAGGGCGAGCCGCCGCTGGTGCTGACCCGTGGGGACGGGTACACCGGGGTGCTTATCGACGACCTGGTGACCAAGGGCACCAATGAGCCCTACCGCATGATGACCTCCCGGACGGAGTACCGGCTCATCCACCGGCAGGACAACGCCGACCGGCGGCTGGCCGCCTACGGGCACCGGGTGGGGCTGGTGAGCGATGAACGGCTGGCGCAAATTGAGGAGAAATACGCCGCCGTGGAGCGGGAAATCAAGCGCTTGGAGCACACCGGCGCGGCCCCGTCGGCGGAGCTGGACAAGCTGCTGGCGGACAGGGGAGAGCCCCCCTGCCCCCACGGGGCGCGGCTGGCGGATCTGCTCCGCCGTCCCCGGCTGAGTTACGAGGATTTGGCGGCTTTCGACCCCGGACGCCCCGGGCTTTCCCGGGAAATCAGGTCACAGGTGGAGATCTCGGTGAAGTACCAGGGCTACATCGACCGCCAGAACCGGCAGGTGGAGGAGATGCGCCGCCTGGAGGACAGGCCCCTGCCCCCGGATGTGGACTACCTGGGCATACAGGGCCTGCGGCTGGAGGCAAGGCAGAAGCTGGACAAGATCCGCCCGCTGAACATGGGGCAGGCAAGCCGGGTGTCCGGGGTGTCCCCGGCGGACGTGACGGCGCTGATGATCTACTTGGAGAAGGCGGGGCCCAGGCTTGACAATGGGGGGACCTCATGATATCATGGCCCAATGAATCAATTTTGTATTGCATAGGAGAATGTTTACCATGGATTTTTACGCGAACGAAGGGAAGGCCGTCACGGTCCAGGTGGACGGCAGGACGTATGCCCGCCACGCGATCGTGACCCATTTCGTCCAGGTGGGGGAGAGCTATATCGACCTGTTTGAGAAATACGTCAAACCCATCTACCAGCCGGGGGATATCCTCTCTGTCAGCGAAAAGGTCGTCGCCCTATGCCAGGGGCGGGTGGTCACGGAGGACCAGGTCAAGCCGGGCTTCTGGGCCAAGCTCCTTTCCCGGTTCGTCCATCAGACCTCGGCGGGGCCGGGGATGGGCCTGCCTGTGAAAATGCAGTTTGCCATCAATTACTGCGGCCTTGGGAAAGTCCTCTGGGCGGCTATCTGCGCCGGGTTCGACAAGCTCCGGGGCGTCCGCGGCACCTTTTACAATATGCTGGACGGCGAGGTGCGGGGCCTGGACGGCTTCTACGGGAGGGATATCCCGGAGTACGAGCATATGGGCGTCCGCATCCCCAGTGAGCCGGAAAAGGTCTGCGATGAGGTCTATGAAAAAATGGGCATCGTGATGATGGTCGTGGACGCCAACGACCTGAGCGTCGAGCTGCTGGGCAAAGGCGAGCAGCTCCGGGACTGGTCTGAGGAGAAACTGCTGGCCCTGATCGCGGACAATCCGGCGGGCCAGGACCGCCAGCTCACCCCGTTCATCCTGATCCGAGAGGTTTCGCAATAACCCCCTTCGGGGGATCGCCCTCCACCCCTTCGGGCGGAGGGCTTTTTGCAGGGGGCAACCCAAACGTTACATTCCGAAACGGAAAATCCCTGGTCAAACGGGCCGGTTTTGGTATTCTGGAAGCATCAAAGGGGGGCGCGGCCCCCTGTTCGATGAGGTGATTTCATGAGTTTGGGAAACAAACTGGCCGAGGCCCGGAAAAAGCAGAACCTGACCCAAGAGCAGCTGGCGGAGCGCTTAGGCGTGACCCGGCAGGCGGTGAGCCGCTGGGAGTCGGACGCGGCCTACCCGGAGACGGACAAGATCGTGCGCATGGCGCAGATCCTGGAGGTCAGCTGCGACTATCTGCTCCGGGACGGGGTGGACGAGAAGGGAAAGCCCGCCGCCTCCCCGGTGACGCGGCTGCTGAAACAGGCCCAGGGGAAGCGGGTGAAGCTGACCTTCTTCGAGGAGGACAGCGGGATGCCCATCTTCCATGAGTGGTGCGTCATCCGGGACTTCGACGGCGGGTGGGCCAGCGTGGAAGTGGTACGGAACCAGAAAAAGCCGGAAAAAAACGAGGTGCGGCTGATCCCCCTGTCCGCCATCAGCACCATCACCTTCCTCAAGGACGGGGAAGTGTCGGACCTCGCCCTGCCGGAGCTGTTTTGAGGGAGGGCATAGGCTATGGAAATTTTCGGGTTATTTGCATTCTGTATGGTCATCGGCCTGTACGCAAAGGTACACCGTTTGGAGCGCATCCTGCGGGAGAACGGCATCGGCGCGAAAGGGGCCGCGGGTCTGGGCGGCCAGCTGCGCAAGCAGGTGGGCCAGACTGTGGAGCTGACCCTGGAGACTGCTGACTGGGACATTGCGGGCAGCGTGTGCCGGGTGCTGGACACCGATGAGACCTGGGCCCTGGTACGGGCCAATGAGGGCAGGAAAAACCAGTGCGAGAAGCTGATCCGGCTGGACAGCGTGAAGCAGATTAAGATGCGCTGAGCCGTCGTGAGCAGCGCGAACAGGCGAAGCGTAGGTACAGTAGGAGTGATAATATGAGCGAATTGTGGCTGGAAGTGACCCTCCCCGTCCCGGCGGAAAAGCTGGATCGGGTGTGCGACATCCTTACCGCCAACGGCATGACCGGGCTGGTGGTGGAGGAAGAGGGGGATTTTCTCCGTTTTCTGGAGCAGAACCGGCAGTACTGGGACTATGTGGATGAGGGGCTGGCCCAGCGGATGCGGGGGGCCAGCCGGGTGAAGTTCTACGTGCCGGACAGCGAGGAGGGGCAAAAGCAGCTGCGCCAATACCTGGCGGGGCTGGAGGAGTACGAGCCCCAGACCGTCTCCCTCCGGGAAGAGGACTGGGCCACCTCCTGGCAGAAATACTATCAGCCCATCCCGGTGGGAAAGCGGGTGTACATCGTCCCCGACTGGATGCGGGGGGAGCCTGTGCCCGGCGGGCGCGCTCCGCTGTACCTCAACCCCGGGCTGACCTTCGGCACCGGCGCCCATCCCACCACCCAGCTGTGCCTGGAGCTGCTGGAGGAAGTGCTCCGGCCCGGGGACAAGGTGCTGGATCTGGGCTGCGGGTCGGGGATTTTGGCCATCGCGGCGCTGGCCCTGGGGGCCTCCCGTGCCGTGGGGGTGGACATCGACCCCAAGGCGGCGGACGTGGCCTTTGAGAACGCGGCGCTGAACGGCATCGGCCCGGACCGGCTGAGCGTGTACGCCGGGGACGTGCTCACGGACAAAAAGCTGGCCGCCAAGCTGGAGCCGGGGCAGAACCGGGTGGTGCTGGCCAACATCGTGGCGGACGTCATCATCCCGCTGTCCGATAAAGCCGGGGAGTTTATGACGGCAGACGGCGTGTTCCTCACCTCCGGCATCATCGATGGGCGGCAGGACGAGGTGCGCGCCGCCATGGAGGCCAACGGCTTTGTGATTACAAAGCACCTGGAGCGGGGCGGCTGGCACGCCTACAAAGCGCGGAGCCGTCGTGAGTAGCGCGGATGGACTGGAGCGAGGGCGAGCGCAGGGCCGTGTAACGGCCCGGAGACCAGCCCGAGTCGGAGGGAAGCCGCGCGTCGCGAACAGGCGCAGCGTGACAACTTCGAAGCGCGGCGTAAGTAGGGACTGCGGGCAGTCCGTCGGTGCGAGCAGCCGCTTTAGGCTACGGGGCGCTGGGCGCGGCAGCTCTCCCTTGTGGACTGCCCGCAGTCCCCGAACGTCCGAGTACGCTTTTTGTGGAACTTTTCCCCGGAAAACGGTTGACAAATCCGCTTCCCGCCTATAATATAGATAGCGTCCGTTCCCGGGGGAGCGGACGCTATCTCACAAGGCTTGGATCAGGACGAGTAACCGGGAAGTCTGCCTCTCAGAGAGCCGCCCGCATGGTGCGAGGGCGGCGGGGCGTACACCGGCGAACATCACCTGGGAGCCGCGGACCGAACGCGACTGTTTTGGACAGTTGGCCAGTAGGCTCCGCCGGGGGGCGCCCGTTACAGCGCGAACGAGTGCCGTACTTGGTACGGAACGGGAGTGGTACCGCAGAGGTCTTTTACGATGCCTTTGTCTCCTTTTGGGGGCAGAGGTGTTTTTGTTTAGCAGCAAAGGGCAAGACGGATGCCGGCGGCCAGGGCGGTCCGCACAAGCGCCTCGCGTTCTAACGTGTCGACGCGGGATCCTGCCTCCCGGGCTTGTTCCAGATGTGCCATTTCTTCATCACTCAGGTGTTCTTTCAGCCAGTTCATGTGCAGTAACGACTGAAACTGCTGTTGGCGGTATTCTGACTTGGCGTAAAAATAGGGGTAGGCTTCCCGCTCTATGTCCTGCACCAGCGAATCGAATATATCGTCCATGGCCTATTTGTTCCTTTCGAATTGTCCCGTTCGGGTTATCTCTATTTTACAGGCTAATGCGGGAATTGTCAAGGGGGTTATTATGAAATTAGCAGAAAGATTGAGGGAACTCCGAAAGGAGAAAAACCTTCGGCAAGAACATCTTGCTGTTGCGCTGGACATTGGCATGAGTACGTATTGCCGGTATGAACAGGGCAAACGGGAACCAACGGCTTCTTTGCTGGTGCAAATGGCGGATTACTACGACGTCAGCGTGGATTACCTGCTTGGCCGAACCGATAACCGCCAATTGAGGTGACCGATCCAATGGAGCCAATAATAGATATAATTCCCGCCCAGACCCAAAACGAGCTGGAGCGCTGTTTCGCGGTACGCCGCGCGGTGTTCTGCGTGGAGCGGGGCGTCTCCCCCGCCATCGAGCGGGACGGGTGGGATACCCTGTCCCCCGACTGCGCCCACTTCCTCATACAAGAGGGAGTTGCGGACATCGGCGCCCTGCGGTGCCGGTATGCGGATGGCGCGGCAATCATACAGCGCTTCTGTGTCCTCAAGGAGCGCCGGAAATCCGGCGTTGGCCGGGCGGCGCTGGAAGCCGTGGAGGACTGGTGCCGGGCCGCCGGGATACGCCGGATGGAGCTGGACGCTAAATTCGAGGTGCATGGCTTCTACGAAAAGTGCGGCTATGCGAAAATATCCGCCCCCTTTGAGGAGGCGGGCATCCCCCTCGTCAAGATGGCCAAAGAGCTGTTTTAACCATATAACCAATTCAAACAGGAGGAAATACCCATGGACTACAACAAGACCGTCCACCTGCCCCAGACCGACTTCGCCATGCGGGCGGGCCTGCCCAAGCGGGAGCCGGAGATGCTCAACGGCGAGTGGGCGAAGATCACCTACCACAAGCTGATGGAGAAGAACGCGGGCAAGCCCAAGTTCGTCCTCCACGACGGCCCCCCGTACGCCAACGGCAACATCCACATCGGCACCGCCATGAACAAGATCCTCAAGGATATCATCGTCAAGTACAAGAACATGACCGGGTACTGCTCCCCCTACGTCCCCGGCTGGGACACCCACGGCCTGCCCATCGAGACCGCCGTCCTCAAGGACAAGAGCGTCAAGCGCAATGAAATGACCACCGGGCAGTTCCGGGACAAGTGCCGGGAGTTCGCCACCCAGTATATCGGCCGGATGACCGAGCAGTTCCAGCGCCTGGGCGTCATCGGCGAGTGGGAAAACCCCTATATCACCCTGCTGCCCGAGTTCGAGGCCAAGCAGATCGAGGTCTTCGGCGCCATGGCCGAGAAGGGCCTGATTTACAAGGGCTTGAAGCCGGTCTACTG
>JAAVHY010000018.1 GCA_014799485.1 Clostridiales bacterium
ATACTTTGACATTACGACGCTTAGTTTTGAAATCGGATCTGCTCCCCGGTGACCAGAGGATACCGGGTCAAATCAGCACCGTCCAGATCTGTCCGATGCAGATCTACCGCGCTGATTTGGTGGTTGTCATAGGTGGTGTAGTAGTAGATCCCGCGGTCCGCGTTGCAGCAGGAGGTGTAGATGGTATACTCGTACACGCCGGGCTCCACCTCACAGCAGCCCCGCTGCTGATCCACGCTGTTCAGAATGTGGAAAAACTGGCTGACGCTCTCCTCCTCCGACGGGCCGGAGCGGGAGTTGAGCCGCACAAACGCCGCGCGGACAAACCGGGACTGGGAGGACAGATCCCCGGGCAGACCCAGCGCCCCCATCCCCCGGCTATAGTGGGCCAGATCCAGCTGACTGGAAAAGTGGTTTTGAGGCTGGCGGGGGGACAGGGCCATATAGTTGTTCAGGTTGAACATTTGCTCATCAAAGGGCGGGTTGTTGGTCAGCACGCCCGCCGGATCGTCATACACCCGCAGGCCATCCTTCATCGACTCCACCACGATGGCCCCGGTTTTATCGGCAATGATCCAGTGGAGCTGGGCCGCGGGCAGCATGGCATTGAAGGTCCCGTCTGTCAGGTTCAGCCGGTCGAGCCGCGCCCGGGTCTCCTCCACCGTGGCGCAGCGGCCGAGGATCCAGGGGATGAACTCATAGGTATCCACGTTCTCCCGTTCCGGGTCAGGCTTGTGATAGACCGCGTTGCCCACAAAATTCAGCCCCGCCATGCCCAGGCCCTTTTCATTCACCGCGTCGTAGTACAGGGGATAGCCGTCCGCCACATGGGCCATGCCGATCATGGCGTAGTGCCGCTCCAGCGTCTCCCCGGCCCGGAATCGGAAGGGGTAGCCCCGTGGGGTGACGGTGATCTCCTCGCCGTAGGAATCCTCATAGTCCAGCGTCCTGCCAAAGTAAAAGTCGCGCGTCAGATAAGTGGCTGCGGTACACATCAAAATTCCTCCGTTTCAGGCATATGGTGGGACCGGCCCACATTCGGTCAGGTCCCCGCCTCCACGACCCGGACCTGCTGGCCCGTGGTGTCGATATAGACCGTCACGGTGTCCGAGAAATTGCGGCACTCGCCCAGGCTGGAGAATTTGGTCACGCTGGGATCGCTCGGATACCAAAGCTCCCCCACAGGGATCCACGCCGGAAGCTCTCCCTCCCAAGTGCCGCCCTTGGACACCATCCACTGCACCCACGTGGGCAGGGCCCTTTCGCCTCCGTAAGACGCCGCGCCGTTGAAGCACTGGACGTCTTCGTCCACCTGGTACACGCCCTTGCTCGTGCGCACATAGGTGATGCCGTCCCGGGTGTAAAAGGCGGAGGAGGGCACATTGGTAATGGCCTGGAGATAGGTGACGCTGGCAGTGCCATCGTATTCCACCACAACCCCGTAGCCCCCGCGGTAATGGCTGCTGCCGGTGCTGTAGGTCTCAGTACCGTCCTTCCCGGTGAACACCAGCTGCTGCACCGTCTGGAGCGACCACCTGGGCTTAGACCCTGCCCCCGTTCCCGGCAGCTGCACGATCTGATAGCCGGAGAGCGCGTCGATCCGCCCGTACTTCAGCCCGTTCCCGGAATAGGAGCTCAGGATGATGAGATCCACCAGGTCGGAGCTGTCCTTGTGGTACTGTATGGCATCGACATTAGAGGGAAGTTCAGCCAAACTCCTGGGTATCAGCCCGTTCAAAGTGCGCTCATAGACCTGCACGCCGGGGCTCACCCGCATCTTGTTCAGGGTCATGTTCACGGTGTTGAACTGGCTGCTGATCTGGGTGCCCGCCGGCTCCAGGATCAGCCTGCCCCGTTCCTCAGAGCGGGCGTTGAGGATATTATCCTGGGCGGTCCCCGTCTGGACGGAGTTGGACATCTCCAGCGTCAGATCACAGCCCAGCAGCTGGAAGCCGTCCCCCACGATCACGCCCAGGGCCTGACAGGTGACTTTGCCCGCGTCCTTGGGCAGCAGTCCGGCCACCCTGCCGCTGGAGGTGAGCAGCAGCGTAATGGAGTCGCCGAGCTTTCGCCCGGAGAAGGCCGAGGAGGCGTCCGCCATCACGTCGAACTGGTTGCCCCCCGCGGCGGTGATGCGGCTGGGGAAACCGGCGGACGGGGAGGCGTTTTCATACACGCAGGTCAGCCGCACGTCGCACACATCCAGCACCTTCGCCACCGGGTCATAGGTGACCACGTCATACTGCTTGATGGCGTCCATGGATATGGACGCGCCGTTTTTGCGGATGGTGTAGTTCCGCTCGCTGCCGGTGAGGGAGCTGAAGGTCTCATAGCTGGCCTTCCGGCTCCCCATCACCAGGAAGCCGGTCTCGGCGGTGGCCTCCGTCCGGTACAGCCCCACCACCTTCCCCTGCCCGTCCAGGTAGAGGGTCACCATGGCGCCAACGCGCAGACTGGCCATGTACTCCTTGTAGGTGGTCATCCCTCCGTCCTGGGCCGAGCCAACGTACACCGCGGTGTCCTCCGGCAGATTGTACCGCTGGTTGTTGAGATAGAGGTAGTACCCCTGCTTGCGCTGCACGGGGCCGGTGACGCAGGTGGACTCGTCGGGCACCAGCGTGACAAAGTGACCCTGTTTATCCAGCACGGCCCGCCCCCGCTTGCCCAGCAGGGACTGGTCCACCGGTCCGGCGGCCAGATAGGACTCGGTGCCCTCTCCCGTCGCTACCACGACCCAGCCGGACTGCCCGTTGACGGTGGCGTCGCTGGCCAGGAGGATGGCGTTTTCCACGGGGTCGCCCAGCCTGGCGGCGTAGGGTTTGCCGTCCTCTTTGGTGGGGGCGGACAGCATATTGTAGAACAGCAGGGCGGTCTGCCCCCGGGTGATGGGGCCGGAGGGGTTTTCCACCCCCAGGCCCTGGGCCAGCCCGAGCTGCGCGGCGGTCTCGATGGCGCTGCGGGGCCAGGCCCGGTTTGCCTCCTCGCCATAGCCCAGGATGCGCAGGATCAGGGTGGCCGCCTCCTGATAGGTGACCTCCCGATCCGGCCCGAACATCCCGTTGCCCAGGCCCAGCATCAGCCGCGTGCCCGACTCCGCCGGCACCTCGGTGGTGGCGGCCAGGTTCACATAGCCCCGGGCCCAATGGTTCTTCATGTCGGTGAAAATGGTGCGGTACGCCTGGGCCTGGGCCTGCTCGCCCATGCCCATGAGCTCCACCGCCATTTTGCAAAGCTGCGCCCGGGTCAGGTGGCCGCCGGGAGAGAACTGCCCCTCCCCGGTGCCTGACACCACGCCCAGGGCGGACAGCGCGTCCGCCGCCATGGACATCCGCTCATCCGGCACGTCCCGGAAGCGGCTGGCATGGCCGGGCAGCACCGTCAGCGACAGCGCCGCCGCCATGGCCAGCAGCAGGGACAGCGCCCGTTTTTGTTTGGTCGTTTTCATCTGTCTTCCTCCTTATTCCGCCCGCAGGGCCTCCACCGGCTGGAGGCTGGACGCCTTGATGGCGGGATACAGCCCGAACAGCACCCCCAGCACCACCGAGAAGGTGAACGCCCCGACGGTGATGGTCATGCTGGGCCACAATATCATGCCCTGGAGCAGGAATTTTCCCGCGATGAGGGCACCCATACAGCCCAGCAGGATGCCGATCAGCCCGCCGATGCCGCAGATCACCGCCGCCTCGATGAGAAACTGGACGATGATGCTCCGGCGCTCCGCGCCGATGGCCTTGCGGATGCCGATCTCCCGGGTGCGCTCGGTGACGGTGACCAGCATGATGTTCATGATGCCGATGCCGCCCACCAGCAGGGAGATGCCCGCGATGGCCCCCAGAACCAGGGACTGCATCAGGCTCTGCTCCTGGACCTGGCTGGACCAGTCGTTGTTGCTGTATACGTCGTAGTCCCCGTTCTCGCCCCTGGTGATAAAGCCCCCCAAAAAGGCCTTCAGCCTGGCGATGGCCAGGGTGGTGGCGGAGGCGCTCTTGGCCTTCACCACGTACTGGTTGATCTCCTGGTTGTTGTTCAGGGTGCGGTTGAAGGTGTAGGGCAGCAGCACCACGTTGTCCATGTCGCTCATGCCCTCCAGGCCGGTGGACTCATACCAGCCCACCACCAGGAAGGGCTGGCTGTTGATGAAGATGGTCTCTCCCACCGGGTCCACAAAGTCGAACAAGATCTCCTTGGCCCCGCCACCCAGTACGCACACCTTGTTGCTTTTTTCCACGTCCAGGAAGGACAGCTCCCGGCCGCCTCCCAGGGTGTAGTTGTTGCACACTCCGTACTGGTCGGAGCCCAGCTTGATGGACAGCCGTTTGTTCCAGTCGTCCCAGTTCTGGGTGCTGAAGGTCTTGGCGCCGTATTTGATGGTGATCTCCTGCCACACCTCGATCTGGGGCGTCACCCCCAGCACCAGGTCCTGCATTCCCAGGCAGTACTCGTACAGCAGGTCGGAGACGCTGCCGGAGCTTCCGTAATACTGGTAGGCGTAGATCTGAATCTTGTTTTCTCCCATGGCCTCGAAGTACTCCAGGCTCCGCTTGTTCATGCCCTGGACCACCGACACCATGATGACCACGCTGGCCACGCCGATGATGATGCCCAGCATGGTGAGGAAGGAGCGCATTTTCTTGGCGGCGATGGACTTGAAGGCCATCTTGAACGCCTGCATCATGTTCACAGCCAGTCCACCTCCTGGTGCGCGTCGGATATGATCCTGCCGTCGGACAGCCGCACCACCCTGGGGGCGGTGGCGGCGATGCCGTCATCGTGGGTGATGAGCAGGATGGTGGTGCCCTCCCGGTAGAGCTGCTGGAGTATGGCCAGCACGTGCCGCCCGGTCTTGGAATCCAGGGCGCCGGTGGGCTCATCGGCCATGATGATGGGGGGATGGGTGGCGATGGCCCGGGCGATGGCCACCCGCTGCTGCTGGCCGCCGGACATCTGGCTGGGCCGGTGGTGGGCCCGGTCGTCCATTCCCACCCTGGCCAGGGCGGCCATGGCCAGCTCCTCCCGCTCGAAGATGGAGGTGCCCCGGTAAATGAGGGGCAGTATCACGTTGTCCAGCGCGTTCAGATCCTGGAGCAGGTTGTAGCCCTGGAAGATGAAGCCGATCTCCCGGTTGCGGATGCGGGCCAGCTCCCTGTCGCTCAGGGAGGTGACGTCGGTGCCGTTCAGGCTGTAGCGGCCCCGGGTGGGCACGTCCAGACAGCCCAGCACGTTCATCATGGTGGACTTGCCTGAGCCGGAGGCCCCCACGATGGCCACGAATTCCCCCCGGTCGATCTGGAGGGACACGCCGTCCAGCGCCCGCACCTCGCTTTCCTGGCCCTCGTTGTAGATTTTATAGAGGTCTTGAATGTCAATCAGCATGACGCCACCTCAGTAGTACCCGTATCCCTGGTCCGTCATGTAGCTGATGAACACCATGTCCCCGTCCTCCACGCCGGAGACGATCTCCACCACCTTGGGGTCGGGGATACCCGTCTCCACCAGAACGGGCCAGTAGCCGTCCTCCGGGCCGGGCACGCCGGTGATGGAGGGGTCCAGCTCCACGTAATTTTCCGGCTGCTCCGGCCGCTGGACGAACACCACAGTCTGCTTCTCGCCGTTCACGTCAAGCACGGATTTCACCGCCGTGGTGGGCACCAGCACGCAGTTGTCCGACTGGCTGGTGACGAAGGAGTAGTCCAGCCACACCCCGGCGTACAGGCTGCCGTCGTAGTTGTCCACCTCCAGGGTGACGGGGAAGGTGGACATCCCCTGCCCCACCTCGCCCTGCATCTCGATGTTGGTGACGGTGCCGATATAGAAGCCGCCGCTGTAGTTGGACAGCTCCACCGTATCGCCCAGCTTGATAAAGCCGATGTTCTGGTCGTCCACCTGGATGGTGACCGTCATTGTGGTGGTGTTCTGGATGGTGATGACCGCGTCGCCCGCCTTTACCTCGCTGCCCTCGGCGATGGTGCAGGAGATGATGGTGCCGTCAATGGGGGCGGCGGCGTTCAGCGCGTCCAGGTTGGCCTGGGCCTCGTCCAGCCGCTCCCGGGCGGCGATGAGCTGCTCGTCCAGGCTCTCCGAGCTCATGGTGAGCAGGGCCTCCCCGGCGGACACCCTGGCGTGGTTGAGCAGATTACTGCTCACCAGCGGGCCCCCCGCCCTGGTGACCAGGCTCCGGCTCTCGTAATACTGGGTTTTGCTCTGTTCGTAGGGGTAGATGGGCAGGCCGTCCCCGCCGGTGAGGACGGCGGACGCCTCCATCTCGGCGGTGAGGGTGCCGGGGTTGTCAAAGGCGATGACTACCTCAAAGTAGATGCCCCCCTCCGGGGTGATGAAGCTGACCTTGTTGACCTGCTCCACTGTGCCCGTCCCGGTATACATCACCGCGGGGACGGACACCTGGGCGGTCTGGCCCACCCAGATCTCCCCGTCATAGGCATAGCTGAAGTAGAGGGACAGCTTCAGCCTGGTGTCGTTTACTAAAGTGGCCACCGTGCTGCCCTCCCCCACGTTATCGCCGGGGCTGAACTCGGTGACATCCAGCAGCTTGCCCGAGAAGGGCGCCCGCAGGGTCAGGTTGTCCAGCTTCTCGTTGAGGGAGTTCATCTGCTGCTGGGCGGTGGCCAGCGCGTCCTCGGCGGCCTGGCTGTACACGGAAAACAGCGGCTGGCCGGCAAACACAATATCTCCCTGGGACACCAGCACCTGTTCCACGGTGCCGTTGGCCGGGATGGTGACGGTGGCGGTTTCCTTGGCGGTGGCGTTGCCGCTGCCCTGCACGGTGCTCTGGATGGAACCTATGTAGGCGGGCTCGGCGTAGATATCTCCCAGAGAATCATCCTCCCGGAACACCAAAAACCACAGTCCAAAGATGATGCCGCCCAGTACGGCCGCCGCCGTCACGCCGGCGACGATACGCTTGACCAGCTTTTTCTTCTCCGCAGCGGTGCGCGTCTTCTTTTTTGGGGCGGGAGCCTGTTCCGGGGCTTGTCCTGCCGGCTGCTCCGGGGCCTGGATGGGGGCGTCAGGTAACTCAAGGTCGGGCATGGTATCGTTCCTCCTGTCGTTGGGGGTGGGAAAGCGCGTCCTCCCCGGGACGCTTGTTCGCAGTTTCCAGTATAGCTGGGAAGAGCAGGAAAAACAACAACAATCTTGTAACAAACCTGTGTCAAATGTTTAAATTCTTTTTAAGATTTCCCTGACGGCTTATAAGTCTTATTCCGCATGCCGCTTTCTCCCACTTGGCGGTTCTGCATAGCCTGCAAACCATATTCCTAAGGTAATTTGTCGATGCAATATCCCAACACAGTAGTTTTGTGGTATCGTCAATACACTAGCAGACCACGGTGTTCCCCACCGCAATCCTGCCGTAAAATTCATCGTTTTCAAAAATGAACAGCGCGTAACAGCGGCCATCCACCCAGTCAGAGAGCTCGATGGAAGGTTTGTTGTGGATGTCTGGGCCGATTTTGCGCACGACGCCGGTCATTTCAACGCGCTTTTCATAGTACCTTTCCGCTGCCGCCTCATACTGCTCCGTGAATTCCCGGTAGACTGCCGCCGCCTCCAACGGGGCGTCCTGAACAAACACAGAGCAGTCAGGCGTCTCAAAAAACGCGACGCGCTCCATGCGCTTTTTCTGCTCCTCAGGGGAGGGCGCGGGCTGCTCTGGGATCAATTTTTCAGTCATCCTGCTTACTCCTTTTCCGCTTTTGCTTCAAATTCCAATGTATTTTTCGCTTGCTGCCCACAGCTCGGCCGCGTTTTCCTGATTGTACGACAGCTCCGAGGAAGGGCAGGTCCGCGTGCTCCGGTCGTAGTAGAGCCCCGATGCCGTGCCCCACCCTCTGCCGTCACCAGCGCCGCCAGGGCGGCGGAGGACTTTTCCAGGTCTCCCAGGCGGTGGGGCATGGAGAGCCGAACGAACGCGATGGACGCCTTGATCAGCGGCATGAAATTGGTCTTCATCAACCCTGGATTGAAGGCGTTGACATAGACGTCCTGGCCGCTTTTTTGCAGGCGGCGGGCCAGCTCGTACACAAAATAGAGGTTGCATAGCTTGGGGCTAGGAATATCTCATTCTCTCTCCAAACTCATTTCACATAGAGCGCCGCGCGGAACGTCACATTGGGATGGTGGTCATTCCCCGGAAGCGGGTCACGCAGCACCTCTGATATTCTGCGGTCATTCCACGA
>JAAVHY010000019.1 GCA_014799485.1 Clostridiales bacterium
GAGTGCTATTACCCCAAGTACACGGCGGAACAGCAGGAGTTTTATCTCCGCTTGGCGGAAAAGTACGGCCTGCATCGCACCGGCGGCAGCGATTTCCACGGGGAAAAAGTGAAGCCGGACGTGGAGTTGGCGAAGCTGGATTTGGAATTGGACTGGCTGTTTCGCTAAACCAGGACACAGGAGGCGGTTTTGATGAGCATCGGACAGAATATCCGGGCTTTGCGCAAGCAGCGCGGGCCTATTCCTTATTGAGATGACACTCAGTTAATCTACCCCAACAAACGATAGGCTGCTAATTCCCTTCAGGATGTGGTACTTCTCAGTTCCTGAAAGTATATGAGTTTGGGCCCCAAAAAAAGTTGCATCTGCACAGGCATCTGCATAGGATTTTTTAGACAGGAGCATCCACATCTTGTGATTCAGACAACGGCACCCATGTATCTGCCAATTGACAATAGGGAAAGAAGCGATTATAATAAAAATAGATTGGCATTGTCTCGCAGGTGTGGTAAGCTTCCATTCCTCGCCAGTAAAATGAGGAGGAACAGCTATGCAAAATGCCCGAGTGCTTGGGAATTTTATCCAGAAGCTGGCCGAAGAGAACCATCTGTCTGTCACGGATTTGAGCCATCTGCTCAGTTGTGAGGAACATCAGGTGAAGTCACTGCTGAAGGGCAGAAGTTTTGCGTCTTTTGAGCAGATTTCCAAATTGGCGGAACAGTTCAATGTTTCCGTGCAGCAGCTTCTGGAGGGAGACCTGGAGCATTACAACAGGACCGTCGCGCACTGTATGAATCAATTCCAAAAAGCGGAACATCGCGAAGAAATTCTGGATATTCTCGATGATTATCTGGATATCATCGATGCGGTAAGCGAATAACTCATTAAGGCATATCTGTATTGGTATGCCTTATTTTTTAATGGAGGAACGCTATGTCTGCTCAGGAGATGCCTTCTCTGCCCAAAGAAACCGGCGAAGTAATCCAGCGCCTGATTCAGCGCAAATTTGAAGTGGATGATCTGAATACGAGCTTCCCCAACCCGCTGCTTCGGGAGGACGTACTCGCGCTGCTGGACCGATACTGCACGGTGGTGTATTACCCACTGGAGGGCGAAAAAAACAACGGGTTTCACGTCAAAATCCCGGATGTTTCTGGGGAAGAGCGTCATTTTGTATACATCAACACGGCGCAGACCATCGAAAAGCAGGCGTTTACCGCGGCTCATGAGCTGGGGCACATTTGGAAGGTTGACCAGCACGTCGCGGAGCAATGCGGCCTTTTGCTGGATGAGGAGCTGGGCGAGCGGATCATCAACCGCTTTACCGCAGAGCTTCTGATTCCAGAGGGGTGGTTCCGCCGGTTATATCTCCAGGAATACAGAAGGTGGCAGAGAAGCGACGGAAAGATTATTGTCCGGGATATGTTTAAGGTCATTGTCGCGCTGATGGATCAATTTTTTGCACCCGCAAAGTCGATCATTTACCGTTGCTGGGAGCTTGAATATATTGGCGGACCGGGGTGTGAGCTTCTTTTGGGAGAAAACCCCAAACTGCCCAAGCGAATCATTGATTCGGTGATTCAGGAGATTATCCGCGATAACGGTTATACCCAGTTCCAGACGCCGACCAACAAGCGGTCAATCAATGGGCTGGCGGAATTGCTGAACCGGGCGGAAGCGCAGGGCTGTGTATCGCAGGGTAAGATTGAGCACCTGCGGGCACTGTTTGACCTGCGGCCTCCCGTCACCGACGAGCAGATAGACGAGCTGTTAAACTAAAAGGCGGGATCGCGGTGAAGAGAACATATACAGCTGCGGTGGATGCGGATTTTATTTTTCACGTTGCCGAGATAAAACGGCCGCCGGAGCGAGTTGCTGAAATTTTGGATCGGATCCTTGTCTCCCTGGATCTGTATGCCGTAGTCCATCCCCTGGTACACGATAAGGAGCTTGACCTCGGAAACGAGACCATTTCCAGGCTGTTTTCGGAAGATGTCATTCAAATCTTATCCTTTGACCGGGATATTTTTCAATCCAATCCCGCCAGGGAAGCATACTACCGTTTCCTGGTTTCTGAGCTGCACCGGCGTCTTACAGGTACAGCCCTGCTAAATGGTGTAGATGTGGTCACCTACTGGAAACGTCAGTCAAGCCTTGGCGAGGTTCATTCCGTAGCCATGTGTCTGGTCTGTGGATTTGGGCTGTTTCTCTCTGATGACCGGGATTCTAAAGCACTGAAGCAGATCGCTGAACAGCAGTCACTGGGGCAGATCGACATTTACAACCGGCAGGATGTGCTCGACCGGTGCAATGACGCCTGCGGCCTCCCACGGGCAGACCGCAAAGCCTTTGCGCATCAGGTACTGGGTTAAATTGTGACTCTCTCCGCACGGCGGTAATATTAACTGGTATTATCTTGAATCAGGTTGTAACGAGTATCAGGCTTTTTTAAGCTGTAACTCCGAAAAATCTGTACAGCTTGAGCATTTTGACCCAGCCAAAGTCGTTGCGGAGCAAGGCTTTCAGTGACGACGACTTCCTGCACGAATTTGTCCGCATTTCTTCACACGCAAGAGGTCACAGATTCGAGCTCTGTAGTCTCCACCAGAAAACGCCTGATTTCGCAAGAAATCAGGCGTTTTTGTTACTTTTTCGCTTAAAATCCGTATGGGTCAAAATCTGAGGCAGTTCAAGACCCAGACCGTGACCCATACGCCGATAGGACGCAATGGAGCGGACAGCATGGGGAGGCTTTTTATGGGCGCCCACCCAGTATCATCCGTGAGGAATACTACGTTGTGCTGAAAGGGCGGGATACCCGGTAGGAGCTGGTGGTGCTGCGGAGTTTTTATATGGCAGACAGAAAAGATGTGGGAGAACAGATCGTGTCTGCGAGGGTGTTTTACTTGTTCTACCTTCGTCTTGTTCTATTACCCCACCATCTGGTGAAGGGGGAGCCCTCCAGCAGATGGTGTGTAAAGCACAATGAAGTAGACAAGAGCGGACGGGGGATTCCCATCTGCTCCTGTTTTTTATCGCATTGAGCCATTCCAATACTCAGATGCCTGTGCCATCCCCCTAATCGCCCTCACAGGTTTCTGCCGGGTCAGAGCAGCAGCAGGTTGTTTTCCCTTTCTGTTCAGGTGCACCGCAACAGCGGGAACCATTCTCCGGCTCCTCCACGATCTCCATGTTGCAGCAGCCGCTGCCGCCCTTTTTGCCGCCAAACAAGCCGCCCAGGAATCCCTTTTTCTCACTCATAATCAAATTGTCCTTTCAAGAAGTTGTTGATATTGCCACCCGCTTTATAAGCGGATAAAGCCGAGGTTATTACATAACGAAGTTGAAAATATAGCCGGTGATCGTCGCCACCGCAAAGATGCACAGCACAAAGGTAATGACCATCTTCTTTTTGAAGATTGAGCCGAGCAGCGATACCTCCGGGATGCTGGCTCCGGCCCCGCCCAAAATCAGCGCAATCATCACGCCAGGGGCCACCCCTTTTGAAATCAGGATACTGGCAATCGGGATCATTGTCTCTGTGCGGATATACATGGGGATGCCCACAACAGCCGCCAGCGGAACAGCCCACAGATTGCCTGCTCCAGCGAAGTTCGCCAACAGGTCGGTTGGGACAAACTCGTAAATGAAAGCACCGATACCAGCACCTAAAATCAGGTACAATACAACGCCTTTGAACAGGCCAAAAGCGTCCTTGATGGAGATTTTGAACGCTTGGAGCTGCTTTTGCCAAAATGTTCCCTGCATATTCTCCCAGCACACAGCGTCCTGATGACCGCCTCTCACAGAAACATTCTTGATTTCCTTCTCATACCCGGCAGCGTCCAAAATCAATCCCATAACTACCGCAAACGCAAAAGTGAACACCGTGTAAACGAGAGTGGCTTTGATCCCGAAAAAAGCCAGCATGAGGGTGATAATGGCTGGGTTCAGAATGGGGGAAGTCAGCAGGAAAGAAACGGCTCCCGCAGATACACATAGACGGTTCCTCCTTAGTCATATCAAAATATTTTGATGTATTGTGCCGAAAGAAAAGCCACCCCCGGACGGTGGCTTTTCTCAACCGCAACAACGGTCTTGTTCTGTGCTGGGCGTTGTCAGGGACAACAGCAGCTCGGCAGCGGCTTTACTGCCCGTACTGCTCAGACTGTAATAGGTCCATTTCCCCTCTTGGCGGCTCACGATAATCCCCGATTCACACAAAATCTTCATGTGATAGGAAACGGCGGATTGAGCCATTCCCAACTGGTCCATCAAAACGCAAGCACACTTCTCGCCGCCCCGAAGGAGGGAGAGGATCGCCAGACGTTTTGGGTCACACAGAGCCTTAAAAACCTTGGCGTGTTCCTGGTGGACGTTATCCATTGTACTAACCTCACATCAAAATCATTTGATATGAATAGTATATGCGGCAAAGCGCGTTTTGTCAATATGCCAAATCAAATTTTTTTGATTTATTCAACTCGATTCAAGATGTTGCTCATGGCTCTGACCCATTTCCATTGTGACCGGATGAATTTCTCCTTCGGCACTACGATCGTGCTATCTTCAGTGGAGCCAACTCTTGATAGGTTCGCATAATGATGACCGCCGCAATCAAAAAGGTCAGGATATCCGATACGGGCATGGAGTAGAGCACACCGTCCAGCCCAAAAAACCGGGGCAGGAGCAGCGCAAAGCCCACGCCGAACACAACCTCACGAATCAGTGAGATGGCCGTGGATGCCGCTGCTTTCCCCAAGGATTGCAGAAAAATGAAGGTGCCCTTATTCACAGTGGCAAAAATCATCATGCAAAGATAAATGCGGAAGCTCTTAATGGCAAACTGTGTATAATAAACGCTCTCATTTGCCGCGCCAAACAAGTTGATAAGCTGCTGGGGGAACAGCTCCACGATCAGCAGGGCAACAGCGCCTACAATAGCTTCTACGCCTAACAGACGGGTAAACAGGCTTTTCACCCGGTCTTTCCTTTCCGCGCCGATGTTGTACCCGACAATGGGGATGCACCCCGCCGCTGTTCCGACCGCGATGGATATGACGATCTGGAAAAATTTCATCACGATACCAACGACCGCCATCGGGATCTGCGCATACTGCACTTGTCCAAATACAGGGTCAAGCGCACCGTATTTCTGGATCATGTTGTTGATCGCGGCCATGGCCGCTACCAGCGAAATCTGGGACAGGAAACTGGTGCCCCCTAACGCCAGATACTTTCCGGCCAGTTGACGGTGGATGCGGAAGCTCCCGGCCTCCAGCTTAACGGCTTTCATATGACACAGATACCATATTGCCAATGCTGCCGTCAAAATCTGCCCCAGCACCGTGGCGACTGCCGCCCCCATCATGCCCCATTTGAACACAAAGATAAACACAGGGTCGAGGATGATATTGACCACCGCTCCCGCCAGGGTGGAAATCATGGCGAACTTCGGGCTTCCATCGGAGCGGATAATGGGGTTCATTGCCTGACCGAACATATAGAAGGGTATACCCAGGCTGATCCAGAAGAAATATTCCCTGGAGTGGAAGAACGTCTCCTCATTGACCCGTCCGCCAAAGAGCGTCAAAATCTGCGCTTGAAAAATGAGATAGACAGCGGCAAGGATGATACTGCTGGCAATACACAGCAAAACCGCGCTTCCGATGCTTTTATGTGCGTCGTCTTTCCTCCCCGCACCCAGACAAATGCTGACAAAGGCACAGCAGCCGTCGCCGATCATGACCGAAACAGCCAGGGCCACCACCGTCATTGGGAACACCACCGTGTTGGCGGCGTTGCCATAGGAGCCGAGGTAACTGGCGTTGGCGATGAAAAGCTGGTCCACAATGTTGTAGAGCGCCGCCGCCAACAGCGAGATCACGCAGGGGACCGCGTATTTTTCCATCAGGCTTCCAATGGGCTGCTTTTCCAAAAAATAATTTGCTTTCTGCTCCATAAAAGTTCCTCCTCACAAAAATAGTGCGTGGCCAAAGAAGCTGGATTTACGCCTCTTTGGCCACGCACTTTTTCACATGGGTATTCAGTTTGGGCAGATCATAGTCTGCTTACGAAAAAATAAACGTGCAGCAAAACTGGATTTACGCAGTTACGCTACACGTTATTATTTAGTTTACTCGTTCTGTTTTAATTTGTCAAAGGTAGTTTTTTACAAAAAGTACGATAAGACAAGTTTCACTTTTATGTTGCTGAAAAGGAGACGAGAAAAATGTGGAGGTGGATGTAGTCCGCAGCAGAAAATACACTGTCGCTGAGCGAGCACGGCTCCAAGATAATTTTGAAGAAGATTTTTATTACATCTTGACAAATGGAGAGAAAAATATTATGATGTTTTTTAGAAGTTGAACGCTAAACGAAAATGCTGCAATGGATTTTATACTGAACTAACAAGGAGGCAAATTATGAAACGGCGCAAATTGATAGCTCTTATTCTGGTGCTTTCCATGATGCTTTCTCTTCTCGCGGGCTGCAGCCCGAGCGGCGAGGAAGAAAAACCCTCTGTGGCGCCCCCGTCCGAACTGGTGGGTCAGTCTACCGACGTGGTGGACGCCGACCTCACCTGCACCATCACCCTGGGCAACTGGCCCGCGGACACCGCCCCCGCCGAGGAGCTGGCGCTGTTTGAGGGGTACAAGGAGACCATGTCCAAACAGTATCCCAATGTTACCCTGGTGCCTTCGTACTACTCCTATACCCTGAGCAACTACGTGACCATGGCCAAGGGCGGCACCGCCCCCAGCATCTTCCAGCCCCCCTTTACCGATCCCCAGCTGCTCATCAGCCAGGGACTGGCGGGCGATGTGACCAACGCCCTGGAGGACTTCGGCATCCTGGATAAGTTCAGCCCCGCCTATTTGGATATGCTGGGCGACGAGAACGGCCACATCTACGGCCTGCCCCGGGACGGCTATGTGCTGGGCCTGCATATCAACATCGACCTGTTTGAGCAGGCCGGTCTCATGACTGAAGACGGACTGCCCATGTATCCCAAAACCTTGCAGGAGCTGGCCGAGTACGGACAGATCATCAAAGAGAAGACCGGCAAGGCCGGCCTGGTATTCCCCGCCAGCGAGACTTACGGCGGCTGGCTCTTTACCAACATCGCCTGGAACTTTGGCTGCGTGGGCGAGAATGCCCTGGAGATCCAGCAGGAGGATGGCCGCTGGGTGTGCAACTTTACCTCCGACGAGGCCATCGCCGCTATGGAGTACATCCGGGATCTGAAGTGGAAATATGACATCCTCAATGTGGACGCCACTACCACCGACTGGGCCAGTTCCCACTCCGCGCTGGGCACCGGTGAGGCGGCCATGAACATCGCCGCCAACGACTGCGTCGACCAGCCCACCGCCGGCAAGGGCCTGGCCGTGGACAAGTTCGGCCTGGCCCCCTTCCCCGCCGGCCCTGCCGGATCCTACGCCCTGGCCGGCGGCACCTGCTATATGTTCGCTCCCAACATCACCGGGGATCAGGCCACTGCTCTGATGGGTTATCTGAAGGTCATCGGTATGCTCCCCTTCCTGGATGACGACAACATCGCCGGGATGCGGGCTGACGCCGCCTCCCGGAAGGAGCGGGGCGTGCCCGTGCTCCCCACCATCAGTGCTTGGAACGACGAGGAATTCAACGCCGCCAAGAACGCCATCGCCGAGGAGTATTCCAACGTGGATATGCGTCTGTACGACGACTACTTTAATTCCATCAACGACGGCACCATCACCCTGCGGGGCGAGGAGCCGGTGTTCGCTCAGCAGCTCTACCGGGAGCTGACCTCCGTGATCCAGCGGATGATCACCCGTGAGGGGGCCGACGTGTACAAGGCCATGGAGCAGGCCCAGGAGTCGTTCCAGGAGTATCTGGACGATGAGATCAACAGCTGATAAAAAACTCAGCTGACCAAAATTCAGCGATTCAGCGGCGCCGACAAAATCAGCTTTGCCGGCGCTGCTTTTCAAAAAGCGTGATCTAAGCTGCCAAGGAGGAGGGTCTACCATGAAGAAATCCCCAAGGTTGGGGCTTCGGGGGAAGCGGAACAGTGAGCTGACCGCCTGGCTGATGATGCTGCCGGGTATCGTGCTCTTTGCGTTCTTCCTGTGGGAACCCATGCTGGAAGGTATCCGCATGAGCTTTTATGAGACAAAAAATGTCGAATTGGTAAAGTTTATCGGGGTGGACAACTACATCAGTGTTTTTGGTAAGCACGATTTTATCCAGGCCCTGATCAACACCTTTGCCTACACCTTCTGGTCCCTGGTGATTGGGTTCCTGCTCCCCATGTTCCTGGCGCTGTTCATCGGAGAAACCGTCCGGGGCAAGGGGCTGATCCGCACCGCCATTTATCTGCCCAATATACTGCCGGGACTGGCGGCGATCATCCTGTGGTCCGCTTTCTTCTCAGCCGGCCCGTCGGGTGTGCTGAATATCCTGCTGAATAAGCTGGGCATCCCGCCCCAGACCTATCTGACCCGGTCCGAGTTCGTGATCCCGATCATCATTACCATCTCGACCTGGAAAGGCGCGGGAGCTACCGCGCTGATCTACATGGCTGGTATGGCGGGAGTCAACCCGGAACTCTATGAGGCGGCGGCCCTGGACGGCGCCAGCGTGTTCCAGCGCATCCGACACATCCTGCTGCCCGCCCTGTCCAAGCTCACCGGCACACTGCTGATCCTGCAAATCATCTCTGTGTTCCAGATCATGTACGAGCCCATGGTCCTGACCTACGGCGGACCGGACAACGCGTCGCTGTCCCTGATGCTCCTCATGTGGCGCTACGCATTTGGCGGCAGTATGGACTTTGGCAAGGCTTCGGCGGTGGCCGTGGTCATCACGCTGATCCTGCTGGCGTTCACCGCGGTCTACAACGTTGTGAACAACCGGCAGTCGGACTGGGAATAGAAAGGGGGAGGGTACTGTGTTGAAACGCAATAAGACGCCTGTTCACCGCACCGGTGTGATCCGGGAGTACGACCTCCATTCCCGGGCGGTCCGTGTCGCGATCGGTGTGATCTATGCCATCTGCGCCGTGATGGTGATCATCGCTGTATTTCCCATTGTCTGGGTATTCCTGGCCGGATTCAAAGACCTGAAGGAATTTATGTCCAGTACGGCTATCCTGCCATCGTCCTTTGACTTCTCCGCTTATGGCAAGACATGGTCCCAGCTGAACATCATGCAGAATTACCTGAACTCCCTGATCTCGGTGGCAGGGTGTGTGGTATGCGCGCTGATCTTCAACGGACTGCTGGCGTATGGGCTGGCGATCCTGCGGCCCAGAGGCTCCGGACTGGTCAAAAAGCTGGTCATGCTGTCCCTTTTGATGCCGGCTACCATCAGCATCGTCCCGCTCTTTATGAACATCCAGCACATTGGCCTGGGCGGCACCTTCTGGCCCGTCTGGCTTCAGTTCGGGGCAAACGCGGTGTATGTCGTCATGTTCATCCAGTTCTTTGAATCGCTGCCCTATGAGATGATCGAGGCCAGCCGGATCGACGGATGCTCCGCATTGCAGACCTTTTTCCATATCGTGCTGCCCCTGTCCAGGCCGATCTGTGCCGTCATTACCATTTTTGCCATCAACGCGTCCTGGTCCGATTTCCTGCTGCCCTACCTGGTGCTGCGGGGGACGCCTTTGCAGACCGTCATGGTGCGTCTCTTTGAGTTCAGCACCCAGCAGACCATCAATGCCGACGCGCTGATGCGCTCGGTGGTGTTCTCCATTATTCCGCCGATCGTCCTCTTTACCGTCTTCCAGAAGCAGTTGACGGAAAATGTGACAACGGCGGGAATTAAGGGCTAATGCCCTATGCGTTCAAATTGATAGAGCAAAGGAAGGTGAGAAATTTCTGTGGCTAAAATTGCGGATAAATACTTTCAGCCCCACCCATGGAAAATCATTGAGCGGGGCTTTGATCCAAACTACGCAAGGGTCAGCGAATCCATCTTTACCCTGTCCAACGAGAATCTGGGGGTGCGCGGCTTCCTGGACGAGGGGGGCGAGGTGCCCGGGCTCCGGGGCTGCTACACCAACGGCGTGTATGAGCTGGAGGAGCTGCCCCGCTCCTATCGGGGTATTGTGGACAAGAGCCACTTCATGATTCCTTCGGCGGATTGGCTCAGGACAGAAATCGTTGTGGATGGGGAAAAACTGGATCTGGGAAAATGCCAATTCCGGGATTTTACCCGGGAACTGGATCTGCGCTTGGGCACCCTGACGCGCGGCTTCCTGTGGCGTACTGCTTCCGGAAAGGAACTTCGCCTGTGCTTTACGCGCTTTTTGGATATGGAACACGGCCCGCGCGCCTATCAGCGCATCACATTGGAAGCCCTGAATTTTTCCGGCCCGGTCCGGCTCACGGCCGGGGTATCCTTTGAGGTAATTCATGAAGGGCGGAAGGAGTGCTTCTGGGATAAGGCCCGGACGGAAACGGCAGAGGGGCGCTGCGCGGTCCAGGCCCGCACCGCCCATTCCGGCCAGGAGGTCTTCGCGGGGATTTTGTGGGATCTCCCGAATGCCTGTGCCGGGGTCAATGGGGAGCGGGAGGCTTGGCTGACCACGGAGGTGCACCTGGAGCCGGGGGTCCCCGCGCAGGCAGACCGAAGGGCCGTGGTCCTGTTTGACGGCAGTGAAGGCGACGAGCTGTGGAAACGGGGTCAGGCGGAACTGGAGAAAACGGCCCAGGTCACCCTGGACGCAGCCCTGGAGGCCCAGCGGATTTACTGGGAAAAGTACTGGCGGTTTGCGGACATCGTCATCGAGCCCAGCGGCCCGGATACGGCCCAGACCGTGGCGGAGGAACAGCAGGGGATCCGCTTCTGCAACTTCCAATTGACCCAGATATACAATGGCGGCGACGTCCGCCACAACATCGGCGCCAAGGGGCTTTCGGGCGAAGCCTACAACGGGCACGCCTTTTGGGATACGGAGGCCTGCTGCCTGCCCTTCTATCTGTTCACCGACCCGGAGGCGGCCAAGTCCCTGCTCCTGTTCCGCTACAATACACTGCCCCAGGCCCTGGAACGGGCAAAAATGCTGGACTGCCAAGGGGCCTGCTATCCGGTGGCCACCCTCAACGGGGATGAGGCCTGCGCCCTCTGGCAGCACGCCAGTCTGCAAATGCAGCCCAGCACGGCGGTGGCCTATGGCATCTGGCATTATGTACTGGTCACCGGGGATCGTGCTTTCCTGTGGCAGTATGGCGCGGAAATGCTCCTGCAGATCGCCCGCTACCTGGCAAGCCGGGTGGGAAAAAGCGCCCAAACAGGCGGATACGGCTTCTATGGGGTCATGGGCCCCGATGAGTTCCACATGATGGTGAACAATAACGCCTACACCAATTACATGGGGAAGCGCACCCTGGAGTACGCGGTGGAGGTGCTGGCCGAGATGGAGCGGGAGCACCCGGCGGAATACCTTGCCCTCCAAGACAAAAGCGGGCTGGAGGGGTCGGAGGTCGGGCGCTGGCGGGAAGTGGCCGGAAATATGGATCTGCCCATGACGGAGAAAGGGTTGATCGAGCAGCATTCCGGCTACTTTGACCTTCCCCACACCGACGTCAATGCCATCCCCATTTCGGAATTTCCCCTGTACGACCACTGGTCCTATGACCGGATCTACCGCACGGATATGATTAAGCAGCCTGATGTGCTGATGATGCTCTATCTCTACAATTCCTCTTTTTCCCAGTCTGTCAAGGAGATCAATTACAGCTTCTACGAGCCGCGGACCATCCACGAGTCCTCGCTCTCGCCCGCCATTCACTCCATCCTGGCCGCCGAGCTGGGGCGGATGGAGGATGCCACCCGGTTTTTCGGCTATGCCACCCGCTTGGATCTGGACAATTATAACCGCAATACGGGGGATGGGCTTCATGTCACCAGCATCGCCATGGCCTGGGCCAACATCGTATACGGCTTTGCGGGGCTGCGCAGCGACAGCCCTCAGCTGCGCTTTGCGCCCGTCCTGCCCCAGCGCTGGAGCCGCTTGAGGTTTTCCCTGTCCTGGCGGGGGAGGGTCCTGGATGTGGATATGCGGCAGGGATGCACCAGCTTCGCCCTCCGCAGCGGCCCGGCCATGGAGCTCCAGGTGTACGGCAAGAGCTATATACTGGATGCCAACGGATTGCAGGTGCGGGCATAAACCTTGAAGGAGGAGCGATGGCCTTGGATATTTGGAGCTTGGAGGAAAGCCGTTTCGACGCGCAGGATATCGTCTCCAATGGGAACCGCTTCCTGCTGGCCAACGGGTACATGGGCTATCGGGGCACCATGGACGAGTGGGGCAGCAACCAGCTTGCCGCCGTCAATCTGGCGGGGGTGTATGACCGCTGCGGCGACAAATGGCGGGAGCCCGTCAACGCGCCCAACGGTCTCTTCGCGAAGGTGAGCGTCAACGGCATTCCCATGGTTTTAGGGGAAACGCCCCATTTGTCCCACCATCAGCGCCTGAACTACCGGCAGGGCATCTTTTCCCGGCGGACTGAGTTTGAGACCTTGACGCTGGAGAGTGAACGCCTGGTGTCCATGGCGGAGCCTCACCTAATGGCCTCCCGGCTGACCCTGCACTTTCCCGAGGATGCGCAGGTGGAGATTTTGGTGGGGATCCCCCGGGACATTTGGGACATCAACGGCCCGCATTTGTTTGATTTCGACTTTTCCGCCGGGGAGATCCTCTGTGCCGCCGCCCATACCGGGGAGCTGCGCATCCCCCTTGCGGTGTGCCAGGCCATTCGGTATGATTTTGAAGCCCAAGTGCAGGAGACAGCGGGGGAGGAAGGGGCTTTCCGACGCCTTCGGTTTTCAGTCAAGGCGGGAGAGACCCGGAGTATCTCTCTCTTTGCTGCGGTCTACACGGGACTGGATGGAGAGGATCCCCTGACCCGGGCCCAGGTACTGTGCGCACAGGCCGCCCAGTCGAGGTTTGACGGGTGCAGGACGGCCCACGCCTCCGCCTGGGAGCGTATCTGGCGCCGCTGCGGCGTGGAAATCGAAGGGGATGAGCGGGCGGCCCGGGCCATGAACGCCAGCCTCTACCACATCAACAGCATCGCCCCGCGGCACGCGTCCGCGCTGTCCATTCCTGCCCGCGGGCTGTCGGGCCAGACCTACAAAGGCGCCGTGTTCTGGGACTCGGAGATCTTCTTGTTCCCGGTTTTTGTCCATACCGAGCCCCGGCTTGCCAGGACATTGCTCCGCTACCGCGTCGAGACCCTGCCCGGCGCGCTCAAAAAGGCCGCCGAATATGGCTTTCGCGGGGCCTTTTACCCCTGGGAGAGCCAGGAGGGCGGGGCGGAAGGCTGCACCGATTACAACGTGACCGACGTATTCACCCACCGTCCCGTGCGGACCTATTTCCGGGATAAGCAGATCCATATCAGCGGCGATGTGGCTTATGCCATCTGGCGGTACTATGAAATCACCGGCGATAAAAGTCTATTGCGGGAGGGAGGGGCCGAGGTCATTTTGCAGTGCGCCCGCTTCTACCTCTCCCGGGCCCACCGGCGGGTGGACAGCGATCAGGTGGAGCTTTTGGACGTCATCGGCCCTGACGAGTACCATGAGCGGGTGAATAACAGCGCCTTTACCAATTATATGGCGGCGTACTGCATGGAGGCCGCCCTTGCGCTTTCTCAGGTCTTCGAGCAGGAACCGGAATTTCTGCGGGAACTGCTGGAGCGGCTGGAATACGCTGCGGATCTTACCCTGCTACGGGAAACGGCCCCAAAGCTGAAGGCCACCGTGCCCACAGAAGGGCTGGTGGAACAGTTCGACGGCTATTCCGGTCTGGAGGACTGCACCGTGGATGCTGTGCGCGGCCGTCTTCTGGACCCCAGGGAGTACTGGGGCACCAACCACGGGGTCGCCGCCCATACGCAGGTCATCAAACAGGCCGACGTGATCGCCATGATGGCCCTCTTCCCCCAGGCGTTCTCCACCCGGACGGTGGCGGAAAACTGGCGTTATTATGAACCGAGGACCGAACACGGCTCCAGTCTGTCAGCCTGTATGTACGCGCTGACCGCCTGCCGCATCGGCCGGCCTGATCTGGCCTGGGAGCATTTTATGAAGAGCGCTTCCATCGACCTGACCGGCGGCGGTAAGGAGTGGGCCGGGGAGATCTACATCGGCGGCACCCACCCCGCCGCTAACGGCGGAGCATGGATGATTGCGGTGCTGGGCTTCGGCGGCCTGGAATTGAAAGATGGACAGCTCACCCTTTCGCCCAGTATGCCGCCCCAGATCAAAAAGCTCCGTTTTCCCGTCACTGTGTCGGGGAAACGGATGGTTGTTACCGTGACCCAGAATGGCTGGGATGCGAAAGAGGAGACCTGACGGAAGTCAGGTCTCCTCTTTTGATGATTTTATAGGATGTTCAGCAGGTCGGAGAAGGTGTGCAGGGGTTTATTGGTTCGGTCATACCCGGCGGCATCCCCGATCCCCACCGCCAGGAAGCCTCCCGCCAGGGCGGCGTCGATGCCGGCCGTGGCGTCCTCCACCACAGCGCACTGGCTGGGCGGGAGCGAGAGCATTTCGGCCGCCATGAGGAAAACCTGAGGATCTGGCTTGGACCTTGTAATGTTATTGCCGTCGGACACGGCGTCCATCCAGACATCCAATCCGGTCTGCTTGAGGATGAAGCCCGCGTTTTTGCTGGAGCTGCCAATGGCCAGCCGGATGCCCCGGTCTTTTAATTTGGAGAGGGTCTCCACCACCTCAGCGGACACGTCCTTGGGGGACATGGTTTCCAAAAATTTGCGGTAGGCGGCGTTTTTCTCCTCAGTCATAGCCAGCTTTTCCTCGTTGGAAAAGGTCCTGTCCGTCCCCTCCAGGATGATTTCCAGGGAGGCCATCCGGCTCACGCCCCGAAGGCGGTTGTTTACCTGCCGGTCAAAGGGGATGTGCAGACGGTCGGCCAGCTGTTTCCACGCCTGATAGTGAAATTCGTCCGTGTGGACCAGCACGCCGTCCAGGTCAAAAATAATACCGTTCAACTCCAAAAAGATCAATCTCCTTTTATATCCCGGACACTTTCGCGCTCTACCAGGCGTACCGGCAGAATGATCTGCCGCTCGTCTACAGGCTGATGCCGCAGCTGGCTCAGGAGCATCTTCGTGGCCAGGATACCCTTTCGCTCCGCATCCTGGTGGATGGTGGTGAGCTGAGGGTGGGTGAGGCGGCACAGATAGTTGTCGTCGAAGCCCACGATGGACTTGTCCCGGGGCACGGAAACCCCCTCTTCACAGAGGCCGGCCACGATCCCGGCGGCCAGGATGTCGGCGGAGGCGAAAATACCGGTGATGTGTTTTTGTCCGGCCAGGACACGGCCCAGACGGACACCGTCGTCAATGGAAATTTCCTGCTCGAATACTAATTGGGGGTCAAAGGGGACCCCAAATTCCCCCAGGGCCCGCTGATAGCCTTGGAGACGCTTCTCCACAACGCCGTTTTCCCGAAGAAATGGAGAGGCGAAGGCAATGACCCGGTGGCCGTTCTCCAGCAGGTGCCGGGTGGCCAGATAGCCTCCCTGCTCGTCCTCGAGTCCTACGTTGTAGACCTCAGGCAAGTCAATATAGCTGTCGATGAGGACAAAGGGAATGCCCATATTGCTGACACTCTCGAAAAAGTCATCCTGGAACAGGCCGGTAAAGATCATCCCGTCCATGCTCCAGCTCCGGCGCAGCTTCTCCAGCTCCAGCGAGTCCTCCACCGAACGGAGCATGAGGAAATAGCCCTCCTCCCGGGTCTGCTGCTCGATGCCGGCCATAAAGGTGTTGTGGAATGGGTCGGCCATGACGCCGCCGCTGTGGCGGGGGACCAGATGATTGATCACGCCAATAATCAGAGACTGGTTGTTGGCCAGGGTGCGGGCCGTCATGCTGGGAACGTAGTGCTCTCGCTCCATAATGGCCCGGATACGGGCGACCAACTCGGGGGAGACCCGGCTTGCCCGGTTATGTACTACATTTGAGACAGTCGTGATGCTGACCCCAGCTTCTTTGGCGATATCTTTTAGTGTAACCATGCCGTACCCCTCCATGATGACCGTGTTTTTGGAACAATGTAGCCATTATATAGTCAAATAAATTGAAAAATAGCAACGCTGTTTTTCAGGCGGGCAAAGCCCGCCCGCGTGTGAAACACGCCATATTTGACTATGCGATCCAAATCAAGGCCGCCTTCAGCGGCCTGCTGCGGCGCATACGCCGCAGCGCTTGAAAAGAATTTTATTCTTTTCAAGCCATTTGATTATAACAAAGGCCACGGCAATATGCAAGAAAAGAGGGCAGAGCATTCTGCCCTCTTTTCCCATAAGTAAACGGTCGGATAAAATGTGGGATCAGCCAGCCAGGTAATCCTTGATGGGCAGATCGGCGGGTTTGCCGGTCTCGGGAACGGTGAAGCCGCCCACGATGGTGTCGGTGCTGGTGGTGTCGATGGGAGCCAGGGGCTCAGAGAAGTAGAGTTCGTCCAAGAAGATGGTGCACTCGGCGAAGGCCCGGATGTGCAGGGCATTGGTCATGCCGGGGAAACCAGAGGCCTCCAGGTCGATGACCAGATCCTGCCACTCGGTGGTGATGACGGGGTTGCTGCCGTCAGCCAGGACCAGGTCGCTGAAGCGGGCGGCATAGAACTTGGAGTCCTCGGGGTGCCAGTCCATGATCAGGTTCTTCTCTTCGCCGCCGGCTTCGCCCTTGACGCGGATGGTCAGGTACTTGCAATAGGAGATGCCGTCCAGGGACCACATGTCGATGGCTTCGCCCCAGTTGCCCATCCAGTCGCCGGCGCGGGCATAATAATCGTCCTCGTTGTCGTAATCCTCAGAGTCAAAGGCCTTGGGGCGGTACTTGATCTGGGCCACGCCGTCCTCTACGCTGGCGCGGAGGTTGGCCCAGTTGTCCCACCACATGGGAGCGCCGTTGGGAGCGGTCTCAGGCTTATTGTTGGGGTCGCGGCCCTCAAAGTCGTCCCACATGAAGTTCCCACCAGCCAGGTAATCCTTGATGGGCAGCTCGGCGGGCTTGCCGCTCTCGGGAACGTTGAAGCCGCCCACGATGGTGTCGGTGCTGGTGCAGTCAATGGCGGCAATGGGCTCGGAGAAGTAAAGCTCATCCAGCCAGATGGTGCACTCGGCAAAGGCGCGGATGTGCAGGGCGTTGGTCATGCCGGGGAAGCCGGAGGCCTCCAGGTCGATGACCAGATCCTGCCAGTCGGTGGTGATGACGGGGTTGCTGCCGTCAGCCAGGACCAGGTCGCTGAAACGGGCGGCGTAGAACTTGGCGTCCTCGGGATGCCAGTCCATGATCAGGCTCTTCTCCTCGCCGCCGGTCTCACCTTTGATGCGGATGGTCAGATACTTGCAATAGGAGATGCCGTCCAGGGACCACATATCGATGGCTTCGCCCCAGTTGCCCATCCAGTCGGCGGCAGCGGCATAATAATCGTCCTCGGTCTCGTAATCCTCGGGATCAAAGGCCTTGGGGCGGTAGTTGATCTTTACCGCTCCGTCCTCGGCACTGGCGCGGAGGTTGGCCCAGTTGTCCCACCAAATGGGGGCGCCGTTGGGCGCGGTTTCAGGCTTGTTGTTGGGATCGCGGCCCTCGAAGTTATCCCACAGGAAGGTCGTGGGGGTATCGACCACCGGCTCAGTAGAGTCAACGGGAGAGGGCGTCGGGTCAGGGTTGCCGGAATCCTCGGCAGCGGGCTGGGAACAGGCCGCCATGGACACAGTCATGGCAAGCGCAAGCAGAAGGGCGAAGAGCTTGTTCCTTTTCATCATGAGGTCCTCCTTTTTGATTTGTCGTGCGTGCCAATTGGTTCTCCCAATTTAGTTTAACGCTCAACTAAGGCAAGTATAACAAAAGGAGGTCTGGCTGTCAAGGACTTTTTTGGGGTTTTTACGAAGGGACTGCATTTTTCACTTGCATAGGAGATGGAAGTATGCTACAATCGGTTTAGCGTTAAACTACATCGGCGCCTCCTACCGGCCGATGATAAAACCGCTGGAGGTTATGAAAGGATGATCGTGGAATGAAAGAGCAGAAACAGACCATGTTCCCGGTGTGCTGTCTGGGTGCGGCCGCTGTGCTGACGCTGGCGCTGGCCCTATTCATGCTCCTGGCCCCCGGTGCGCCCCGTCTCGGCGGTGGAGCGGAGCCCGAGACACAGCTGACCATCTACGAGGGACCTGCCACTATGCAGAGCTCCTCGGTGGCTACTGTCTCGGCAAATGGGAATCCCCTCTTTGTGTACGATGTCATGGTGAACCACGAGCACATCTGGAATGCAAACACCCAGCCCACTGATACGCCCATGACCTATTTTGACTTTGAGGGTACGGTAGAGCTGGACATCACCGTACCCGGCATCGGGAAAGAGGTGGAGACAGCCTCGGTTTTGCCTTCCAGTGCCGGCATTACCCCCGTGGTGGAAAAGGGCCATGTGCGCTTTACCATCACCGAGCCGGGCCAGTACACCGTCGTTTATAATGACAGCGTCAATAAGGCCACCCACATCTTTGCCAATCCCCTGGAGACCGATATCCCCGACAAGGACGACCCCAATGTGCTGTTCATCGGCCCCGGTGAGTGGACGGTGGACGCCATCGCGCTGAAAAGCGACCAGACCCTGTACCTGTCCGGCGGCGCGGTGCTCCACACGATAATCGTGGCCGACAGGGCCGCCAACGTGACCATCAAGGGACGGGGTATCCTGGACGGCTCGGGCTATCCGGCCCACAACCAGCCCGGCTCCTATGCGCGGGTACCCATCGACATTTCCAGCTGCAAAAATGTTACCGCCGAGGGGATCATCCTGGCCAACTCCAACTGCTGGAATTTCAATGTGCTTTCCTCTGAGAAGGTCGATATCTCCAATGTCAAGATCATTTCGGGCCGGCAGAACGGGGACGGCTTTACCTTCCAGTCCTGCCAGGATATCCATGTCAGGGACAGCTTTGCCCGCACCTGGGACGACAGCCTGGTGCTGAAGAATTATTCAGGCTCTACCCGGGACATCACCTTCAGCGGCGTCCAGGTATGGACCGATCTGGCCCAATCCATGGAGATCGGATATGAGACCAATAAGGGCCTGACCATTGACCCGGAAATTTCAAACGTCCTCTTTGAGGATATTACTGTCCTCTACAACTTCCACAAGCCGGTCATCAGCATCCACAACAGTGACGACGCCTATGTCCATGATATCACCTACCGCAATATCGTGGTGGAAAACGCGTTTATGCAGGGGGACAACGGCAGCAATAAGGAACTCATTGAAATGACCCTGCAAAATTCCGGCTGGTCTACCGTCACCGATGAGTTTGGCCGCATTGACAACATCCTCATCGACGGGCTCACTGTGCTGAATACCCTGGACGGGAAGATTCCCGAGTCCCGCTTTGCGGGGCAGGGCAGCGAGAATCAGATCACCAACGTGACCCTGCGGAACATTCAGATTTTGGGGCAGCCGATCCAGGATCTGAAGGCCCTGCACGCCAATGTCAATGAGTTCTGCGGCATCACAGTAGAATAAGGAGGAATGGGTTATGGGCAAAAAGTTGATCCCTGTTTTTTGCGCTGTCATTGTCCTGTCACTGGCCGTTTCCGCGTTGTCGCTTTTTGGTGTTTTCGGCGGCGGCGGTGACGGCGGTGTTACCGTGGTAAAGGCCCCGGCCCAGAGCGGGGCGGAACGTCCCGACTGCATTCCAGACCCCGAGGCCAATTGGATCAAGCTGCCGGAGGGGGCCAACCTGGCGGAAGGCCGCCCGGTGTCCGCCGGCGAGATCACCGACGTTTATACCGCAAATAATGTGAATGACGGTGATGTGAATACATACTGGGAGAGCAAGGGCTTTCCGGCTGAGGTCACTTTTACCCTGGACGGTACCCACACCGTTGGCACTGTGGCGGTGCGGCTGAACCCCTCCGCCGTTTGGGAGGCCCGAACCCAGGGGTTCTCGGTCCTGGTCAGCACCGATGGGAGCAGCTTCACTGAGGTAGTTGCAGACGCCAAATATGACTTCAGCCCGGATACAGGCAACGTGGTCCGGGTGGACTTCTCCCCCGTCCAGGCCGCCTATGTGCGCCTGGTGTTCTCCGCCAATTCTTCCTCCCGCACGGGTGGGGCTCAGGCGGCGGAGATCATGGTATTTGAGTGAGGCAATCTGCCCCGCCTTGATCCAGGCAAAGCGCTTTTTGTACTCCCGGCGGAACACCTTGAATGGCTCGTCTGTGCTTTCGCTTTTTCCCCGACGCGGAATGTGCTGATCTCTTTGCGGATGCGGCCCTTCTCATCGGCGGGACGGTCACAGTACTCCGTCCCGCCGTGGCCTGTCACCGCGAAAAGCCGTCCGCAGTTTTTACATGGGCGTATTCTAATCTCCCGCTTCAGACACTCCCGCAGATGATAGTCAATCAGGTCGTACACAGTGTCTGGACATAAAAATTCCGCAAACGTCTCACGATACATCAGCTCATAGCTCATCTTCTGTGGGCGAAAACGAATACATCCTTATCCGCCTGCTCCGCTTCAGGGTAGCAGGCGGTCATTTTTTCATCTGCGGATTTTTCGCTGGTGTCTGTGACCCAGATGTAGGCGAGCAGGTCTAAAGACTGCCGCTGAAGTCTCTTAAGGTTGTCCGGCATCTCGTCCAGGTACTCTGGCCGCAAAAAGAAGTCCGCATTTTCGCAGCTAAGATACCGCACTCTGCCCAAGCGGTATCTCCAGTCCAGAAGGAGCATTACAAAGTGCGGATGGGTTTTCATCATCAACAAAAATGTTCCCAAAACGCACTATTCTGCTATCACCTGACGCCGATCCAGTTCACGGTGTACAGCTTTCTGGTGAGTAGTGCAGGCCAGAAGGGAAACTGCTGGCCGTCCATGAAAACCATTGCGGCAAGCTGTGGGTGCTCTCAAAACGCGGCACGGGGAGCCATTGGTGTGCTGGAATAGCGGGGTTTCATTCGGCAGGTCGAATGATATCAGGATCGCCCCAACGGAAGTGTGCGGCAAACCAGCAACGTCTATTATATCCAGGACGCGCCTCCGCTCCCCATCTCCCGGGGACACCCCACCCCAGGAGATGGAGGGGAAATACATAAACAAGACGAAGGGGAACAACTAAAACCCTCCGCCGCGCAGCAAGTGCCAGTGTGAGGGGGCTGGATCGGTTGAGCAAAATGAGAAAAAACCAGCGCCGGTTGAGGACCAGAAGCCCTCCGTCGTCGGGGCAAAGTCCGCTCCACGGGAAACGCCCTCTGGGCATTTCCCGTTACGCTCCCTTGCCCCTCCTCTCCCCATCGAACCCGCTTCGCTGCGCTTCAATGGGGACCCCAGCAGCCCAAAACCGTAAAGGCCCCTGTTTCGCGTTGTATGGCCGTTTGTGCCCGTCCTGCGGGCCGGGTGGCCGTACACCTCCCGCACCCTGAAACGCGGTGTTGGGCCTGTGTGGCCCCGCGTTCGCGGGAGGGGTTTTTGACCTCGTCATCGGCCCTGATGGAAACAATTTTCGGGCTGACTGCCCATCACTTTTTTGCCCGGTTTTTGGGGCAGGTCAGAGGTTCGATTTTACAGCGGGATAAAGGCAGGTGGTCGCTTCGCGCCCTCCTGCCGGGAAACACCGCCCCGCAACGCGGGTCGGGGATGCGGCTTGGGTGGTCGGTTTTCGGCCCTTTTGCTGTAACAGGTGGTCTAAACCGTCAAAAAATCAAGGGTATCCCCACGGTTGGCCGCTTTTCAAGGTGGCCGCTCCGGGTGGTCACCCAAAATACAGGAGGTAAAAATGTCCCAAAATACCCAGTTAGTCCCTCAGCATGAGAAAAAAGAACGAATCCCAGTGTGGCTCCACCCATCCACATTGGAAGCAATCGACAAAGCAATGTACCAGGCAAACTGTAAAAGCCGAAGTGAGTTTTTGGAGAATGCCGCACAGATGTATGCCGGATATATCTCTGCTGATAGTGCCGTCAAGTATCTCCCTGCTGCATTGGTGTCTGCGTTTCAGGCAACAGTTCAACTCAGTGAAAATCGCATCGCCCGTCTGCTATTCAAGCAGACGGTGGAGCTGAGCATGATGATGAATGTGCTGGCCGCTGGGCTGGAGATCGACGACCGCCAGCTGGACGATCTCCGCTGGCGGTGCGTACAGAATGTCAAAAAGACCAACGGCAGTATCACCTTCAAGGATACGTTGAAGAAGCATAATGACGGAGGATTTGAATGAAGCAGGCAGTCTACAAAAGCTACGATGAGCTCCCACTGATGTTCTCGGTGCCGGAGGTAGCGGCAGTGCTGGGTATCAGCAGGGCAGGGGCTTATGAGCTGGTGCGGAGTGATGGTTTCCCAGCGCTGAAAATCGGGAGCAGGATCGTAGTCCCAAAGGAGAAATTCATCGAATGGGTCAACGCGCAGACGTTGGGAATCGGCTAACTGAAGTGCTGCTCGCTGTGCAATATGCTTCGTTCAGCGCCCTGTTTTTCTCTACGATGCAGCTCTAAAAGCTCTGGACTTCTCCCCAATTCTTTGGCATTGTTGTTGCTTGCCAAGAGCACGCAAAGCTGAAGGAGGAATCGTCATGAACAGAAAACGGGAAGCAATTTTTATGGGGATCGGGATTCTGGCAGGTCTCGCGCTGAGTGGACCTGCGGCCCAAGCGGCAGACTATCTCACCGCACATCCCACCACCCAGACGTTCTATCTGGATGGTGAAAAAATCGATCTTACTGCCTACCTGATTGGCGGCAGCAACTATGTCCGGCTCCGGGATATCGGCAGGGCGGTGGACTTCGGCGTGACCTATGACGCGGCTACCAATAGTGTCTACATTGACCCCGACGCCCACTACGAGCAGGAGGTGATCCAGTCTTCGCAGGTTGTCACCTCTGGTATTACGGAAGAAAGTGTACAGGCTGCGCTGGCAGATCTCCGGCAAATCTATCCACCCGGAACAGTCTTCCCAGCCCCCTACCGCTCTACCAGCAATGGCCCCTATAGCAGGGGCATCCACTGCTCCGGCTGGGCCACTCTGTGTTCCGATGCCGCCTTCGGCAGCCTCCCGTGGCGGCGGATAGATCGTCCAACCTGGGATCAGCTCCGACCCGGTGATATCGTGGAGTATAAAAACGAGAAATCATATCATGCGGTGGTCGTAGTGAGAAAGACAGCCGAATATATCGTGGTCACCGAGAGCAGCACGAACAATCGCGCCGTCTGGGGCGGGCAGTACTTCCGCTGGTGGCTGGAAGAACAGCCCCATTATATCTCCTACACGCGGTATCCGCAATAGGCACCCGTAAACGAAAGCGGGCGGCGCTCTGCGCGGAGCGCCGCTCGGGTTGTTTCTTCCTGCCGTGAAGTTGTGAATGTTCTGATAACTCGCTCTGGATTCAGTAGCTATTCCCGCCGAGCTATGGTATGCTGTCTCGCTGCAAGGAGGGATATATCATGTACGACTACATGAGAGCACTGGAGGACAGGTTCACCCCAGAAGCCGGAAATGCGGAGCGGCGCCAAGAGCTCGAAGCTCACCGTCAGGCGGTTGCCGTCCTGCTGGACAAGCAGGGAAGAAAAAAGCTGCTCCGGCTGGTGGATGCTCACACTGTGGTGCAGGAAGAAATGGCACTGAGCAGTTTCATTGCAGGTTTCCGTCTGGCCTGGGGGATCGCAATGGAGCTGGGTACGGACGGCAAATATTCCTACGAACAGGAGCAGGAGCAAATCAACCGCCTCAAAAATTGAGGTGCTGTAAACAATAAGCAGGAAAGGAGTTGGAACACACGGCTAAGAAACGTGCCAACGGCGAAGGCAATATTCGCAAACGGAAGGATGGCCGCTGGGAGGGGCGCTACACGGCGGGCCGCGACCCGGTGACCGGCAAGGCCATCTACAAAAATGTGCTGGCCAAAACGCAGAAAGAGTGCAAGGAAAAACTGGAGCGGGCAATTGAGAAAAACGTGAAAGTGGATGTAGTCCGCAGCGGCAAATACACCGTGGCTGAGTGGGTGCGGTTGTGGTTCGAGACCTACTCCAAGCCGTCCATCCGGGAGCAGACAGCGTATTATTACAACAATTACATCGAGAAACACATCGTCCCAGGCATCGGCAGTATCAAGCTGGACAAGCTCACCACCTTGCAGATCCAGCAGTTCTACAACAAGCTGAAAACTTCCGGGCGGGTACAGCGGTACGAGCATATCGAGCTGAAGGACAAAGGGCTGAGCAACCGCTTCATCCGAGGTGTCCATGGTGTTCTCAACTCTGCGTTGGAGCAGGCAGTGAAGGAGCGGCTCATTACCACTAATCCGGCGGAAGGGTGCAAGCTCCCGAAAATCGAGAAGAAGGAGATGAAGGTGCTTCTGCCGGAGCAGATCGGCGCTTACCTCCAGGAAGCCAATAAGCGCGGCCTGCTCCCGGCGTACTACCTGGAGCTGACCAGCGGTCTGCGACGGGGCGAGCTGTTGGCCCTCCTCTGGACTGACCTTGATGTGGAGAATATGACTATCTCCGTGACCAAGCAGGTGAACCGGATTAACGGCCAGCTGAAGGTGAGCCAGCCCAAGACCAGCAACTCCATCCGTACCATCCCTATCCCGAGGCAGGCTGTGGATCTGCTGATCCTGGAACACGAGAAGCACCCGGACAATCCGTATATGTTCCCCTCGTCCAAGACTGGGACGATGTACGACCCGGACTCCTTCCGGCACACCCACGAAAAAATCCTTGCGGCGGCAGGGATCGAGCATATCCGCTTCCACGATCTACGTCATACCTTCGCGACACTGTCCTTGCAGAATGGGGTGGACGTAAAGACTCTCTCTAACACCTTGGGCCACTACAGCGCAGGCTTCACCCTGGACACCTACACCCACGCCACCCAGCGGATGAAGCGGGAGGCGGCAGACACCATTGGGAGCGTGATTGATCAGGCAATGTAAACAAACCAACAAGAAAAGGCAGCAGATACGGACAGGAGAATCCTATCCGTATCTGCTGCTTTGCTATGTCCTTCTCCTCTTGATACGGGTTGTAGCCTAAGCTGTGTGTGACGGTATTAGGTCGTAAAAAGTGGACAATAGCCAGAAAAAATGGGGCCATGTACAAATTAAGGGGGGAATATTTTGTGTTGTTCAATGCATTATAACATACAATTCTGGATAGCATTTAGGTAGCTTTGCTTTGCGGATCTCAGCTGTAGGGAATATTGACGAAAAATAAGGGAGGTGATACAATGTTCCCGTTAGGGGAGATTATTATGAAAATTGACAAATTACTTATAAGCAGTGCGATGCTTGCTGCAATGTGCGAAAAGACTGGCGCAGATAACTTAAAAATGCTGGAGTCCTTTGTGCTTGTCTGTCTTGCAGATATATGTGAACCTAAGGAAACAATCCCTAAAGACAAGATACTGATAATGCTTGACGAGCGGTTTGCGCTACGTTCGATGCCTGAAGCGGTCTTGGATAAAATACTTTCGCGAATCGCAAACGGTGGTTCCCGTATTGTGCGTGAAACGCGTTTTACAAGAGTTGGACATCAATTTGAGCTTGTCCAAAGACCGATGCGCCAAGCCTGCACCTTCCGCGAACAAGAGGAAAAAGCCAGACGTGATACAGAAGATGTCATAAATGCATTGATTTCTTGGATGCAAAATAACACGACAGCGGCGAAGCCAACTATTGATGAGACAAAAAAATATCTTGGTAGCTTTTTTGAAAGCAATGGTTTTGATATTTTGTTTGAACCAGAGGAGCTGCGAGGGGCAACTATACGCAATACGGATGAAATCAATTACCAGATAGGCCGCTTTATTTTGTCAGCGCAAGAACATGATTCCAATTTGTTCGAAAAAATAGTTGCGATAGCCCAAGGAATGGTATTAGCTTCCGTCATATATGTAGATACTACCCCTGCATCTAAATTAACTGCACGCCGACGTTTGACTGAGGTAGATGTTTTTCTTGACACGACTTTCTTGCTATACGCTTTGGGCTATAAAACGCCAGATCAAAAGCACACAGCAGATGTATTGTTAGACCTTCTGCAAACCAACGGAGCTAATTTATATGTATTCCAAGATCATTTTGCTGAAATTGTAGAAATACTGAATTCGTTTAAGGACAAAGATGCATATGATCAGAAAAATGGGCAGATACTTGAATCGCTTATCGAAGATGGATACACTTCAATCGAAATTGACAGCGAAATAAGAAACTTGAAAAGCAGCCTGATGCAACTGGGTATTAATATTGCTCCCGAGACACGATATACAAACACGAATGGGGAATTGATTCAGAATAGAGATGCATATATTGACTATGTTGGTTTGAAGGATTATCTGATCAAGCAAATTCCCCAATACGGTAAACACCCGAAAATGCTTGAAAACGATGTGTCTGCCATTGGAGCTATTATGGTAAAGCGTGCTGGTGTAACATACACGGATATTGAATCGTGCAATGCAATATTTGTAACGACAAACTACACTCTTGTTCGGAAGGGGAATCAATTTCTTCATTATTCTCCCTATTCTATGCACATTGCTCCAATTATTAGCGACACAGATTTGACAACCATCCTTTGGATTAAATACGCTATGACGATGTGTGGCGAGATATCAAAATTGCAATTGGTTGAACACGCTCGAGCGGCGTTGACCCCTTCGGCTTCGGTGATGGAGGCATTTAACTCAATTGCTCAAAGAATGGTGAAGAAAGGGACCATAACTCAAGATGAAGCGGCCAATATACGTTATAGCGCATACGCAAGAGCAGAAATAGTAGCGATGTGTGGCGGAAATGCATCAATGCTGGATGATACTTCTATTTTGGCTGTTCGTGATCGAGTAAAGAAGCAGTATGCCACAATGGAATCAGAACGGGCTGATCAAGCCTACGCTTCTGCCCAACAAGCGCGTCGCGTTGCAAAAGCAGCAAAAGCTAATGCTGCTACGTCTGCAAGAGAATTAGAGGCAGTTAAGCGTAAAGGAAAGATTGAAATTGCAGCGCTTCGAAAAGAAGCAGAGAACAAAGCGGGGGAATATGCACACTTGTTTGGTCGCGCGGCAGAAATTGCAGTGGCCCTTGTGGTTTTGGCAATAATGATTGTAGCAGGGGGGGCGACTATAAAAGCTGGGGTTTCAACAACACTTAGCATACCAGGAGCTATAGCGCTTATAGCTGCTGTGATTAGTGCAGTTGTTTTATGGTTGCCGTGCTTTAAGCTATCAAAACAGCTGTATCGGATAATTTCAATCAAACTGTCTGCCAAATTTTATGCTATAGAGTTAAATAAACGCCAGAAAGAAATTGACAGAATAGCTTTGGTGTCTGGATTAGCGGAAGGTAGCAAGCAGTAGCTCAATTGATGCTGCAAAAATAAGCGCAACAAGGCAGAAGGGAGCGGATAGGATTTTTCTATCCGCTCCACCTGCCTGTTTCATTGCGCTCCACCCACCATCTGCTGGAGGGAACCCCCCTCACCAGATGGTGGGGTAATAGAACAAGATGAAGGTAGAACAAATGAAACACCTTCCGCCGACATTTACCCATTCCACTTCTCCGCACACACGGTCTGTTCCCCCGTGTCTTTTCCGTCTGCCTTCTGAGAAACTCCCGCAGCGGGGCCAGATCCTGACGGGCACCCCGCACCTCCAGTACAACGTAGTATTCCTCACGGATGAAATTGAACGGAAACCCCTAAAAAGCCTCCCCGTCCTGTCCGCTCCATTGTGTCCTATCAGCGTATGGGTCACGGTCTGGGTCTTAAACTGCCCCAGATTTTGACCCATACACTTTTGCGCCGAAAAAGTAACAAAAACGCCTGATTTCTTGCGAAATCAGGCGTTTCCTGGTGGCCCATTACCTACCATATCCGAACTATTCACATCATCAAGGGTTATCGTCTTTGTGCCGTCCTTATAGTTGAAGGTCAGAACGATTTTGTCATCGTACACAAACACAGCATTAACAAAACAATCAATCAGCCGTTGCCGTTGGGTTTCATCGTTTACATCGGTTTTTTTGTACTGGTCAAGGTAAAAGGCGATTTGCTCACGGGACAAAGCCGGGTTTTTGATTTGCTCCATTAAAATTTGCTGTTCAAGCTGGGCTTTCTGTTCCTCTAAGTCTGCAAGCCGCTGTTTCGTGGAAGCGGTGATAATGCCCATCTGGATCGCGTTCAGCATATTCTCAATACCCTTTTCCGCTTCGCCCAACTGCTTTTGCAAAAGTCTAAGGTCAAAACTCTCTTGCCCTTGCACGGCTAAGAGCCTGTCCGTGATCTGCTCCATCAGCGGCCCATTCATAATCAGGGCCATGGTTTGGTCTACTACGAGATTTTCTATCCAGTCCTTTTTGACCGCTCTTTTGTGGCACCCGGCTTTTTTCTTGGCACTGGCACATTTGTAATAACGGTATACTTTCCCGCCCGTTCCTGTGCCGCTCTCCCCAAACATGATTTTGCCGCACTCGCCGCAAAATAGCTTGGTAGTCAGTAAATAGCTTTCCTTGGCCTTGGCGGTAGCCGGAGCCTGTTTATTTTTGCCCATCCGCGCCTGTACCCGGTTAAAAGTATCTTCATCCACCAGGGCCGGAACCCCGCCGGGGATAACCACATCCTGATATTTGTACTCGCCTATGTACTTCCGATTCTGTAACAGGGTGTTAAAACTGGGATATGCGAACTTATACCCCCGTGACGTTTTCAGCCCCCTGGCGTTGAGGTCGTTGACAATTTCCCGGATAGTTTCGCCCTCGGCGTACCGCTTGAAAACCTCTTGAATGATTGGGGCCGTGTCCGGGTCAATTTCCAACCGCTTGTCGGCCCCCAGCTTGTACCCCAACGGAATGCGCCCGCCGTTGTTCCTGCCTTTCAATGCGTTATCCTTCTGCCCCCGGTGTATCTTCTCCGAAAGTTCTGCACTGTAGTATTCTGCCATACCTTCCAGCATGGATTCCAGAATAATACCCTCCGGCCCCTCGGTGATATGCTCGGTGGCCGATACCACCCGGACGCCATTCTTTTTGAGTATGTTTTTATAATGTGCGCTGTCGTAGCGGTTGCGGGCGAACCTGTCCAGCTTCCACACCAGCACCATGTCAAACAGGTGCTTGCCGCTGTCCCTTATCATCCGCTGGAAGTCAAGCCGCTTGTCGGTGTCCTTGGAAGCGGACAGCGCCCGGTCAATGTAGCTGTCAATAACCCGGATTCCGTTCCGCTCGGCGTACTCCTTGCACTCCCGAAGCTGGCCCTCGATAGATTCCTCACGCTGACGGTCTGACGAGAACCGGGCATAAATCACGGCGTTGGCGCTCATTGTTTCGATTCCTCCATCAGTTTTAATAGGGTGTCTTTCAACTTGCCATTGAACGGGGAAGTGGGGTCAAAGCACATTTCAATAAATTGCTTCATGTCCTCGCTGGTGGTATCCAGTTTGGGCTTGCTCTCATATAGCTTTCCTTCTGGCTGATCTGTGCGACAGGTCAGGTAGTCCATTGAAACATTAAAGTAGTCAGCCCACCATACAAGAATTTTCACGGAAGGGGCCGTTTTTCCCGCTTCCATTCTGGCAATCGTGGTTTGATTTGTTCCGCATAGTTTGGCAATTTCCATTTGAGACAAGCGGGCGCTTTCCCGCAATTCCCGCATACGCTGGCCAATTTGATTCATAATTTGTCCCCCTTTCTATAGTCTATTTTAGCATAATTCCGCGCTTTTGTCAATGCTTAAATAGCATATTGTTGCATTTTCGGCCTATGCCCGTAGGGCATAAAAGTGTCAGCAATTCGGAGAATTGCGAAAGCGTACAACACCTTTGGCTCCGCCTTATGCCCAGGGCCGACAACTGCCCAGGCTCCACCCGTGGCGGGCCACCCCGTTCCGGCAGTCGCATAAGGCCACTTTAATAACAAAAAATACCCCCGCCATTTTGGTCAAAATGACGGGGGGAAATGTTATATTCACTTTTTGTAAGCCCGATAGAGGAAAGTTACGATTTCTCCCCGGTTGCAAACCCTGTCCGGGGCAAAGGTGTCATTCCCGCCGTAGCCGTTGGTAACGCCCTTCTCCACCGCCCAGCTCACAGCCTCGGCATAATCCGCGCCTTTGTCCACGTCAGTAAAACTACTGGCCTTTTCCGCTTTGGGCTTATCAAAGGCTTGCCAGATGTATTTAACGGCGGTTGCGCGGGTGCAAGGTGTGTTTTCCTTAAAGTTCTCGTCGATCATGCCCTTCTCGTAGGCCCAGTTGATTGCGTCCTGATAGGAGGCCGCCACGCTGACGGGGGATTTAGCAACACTCGGCTTGCCAGCCGCCCGGTACAAAAACGTAAGTATCTGGGCCTCTGTGCAGTCTACGCCCGGGGCGAACTTATCTTTGACCCCGTAGCCGTTGGTAATTTCGTTTTGTACAGCCCAGGCTACTGGCGCGGCGTAGTAGTCTGTGGGCTTCACATCGGAAAACGTGGGGACGGTGCTGGGTACCCCGTTCTTGTCGGCAAACACGACGTTGATTGCGTTATCAGGGTCATATTTTTCTCCCCGCCAGCAGACCAGATAGTTGGCTCCGGGAAAGAACTCATCAATGAGCTCTTTGTCAACCAACTCACCATCCTTATTGGCGCGGATCCAATAACACGCAATACCAATAGGGGTATAAATCGTAACGTCACCGGCCGATTTCCCGCTCTCGGTGAGATAGTACGCATCTATTGAGAATTTCTCGCCTTTCTTTACATGAAAATCCAATTTGACATCGTCATTGATGAGGTAAGTCCAGAAGCTGCCAAAGCCGCCCTCCGAGTTGGTGATGTACCCAACGTGGTACTGAAATTCGTCCTCCGGCTCCACTGGATCATTTCGATGGTATTCCTGATTCCATTTTTCCGTTGCACTCTTCAGATCGTCATATCGGTCAGTCGATATAGGATCGAAGGAAATGCCCGCGTCCGTCACGGACACGGTGTCCCCTGCGGCAAACGCGGGGACAGCCAGCCCCAGGCAGAGCGCTAGGGCAAGCGCCAGGGAAAACAGTTTTTTCTTCATGTCAGTCTCTCCTTTTTCGATATTGTCTCAATGGTACGGCCCCTGGGGGTGGTACTTCCATTCCCGGCCCCCGCTGGGCTTTCCCATCGAGGCAAACAGAAAGCGGCGCGGGATATGAAAACCCCACACCGCATACATACAGACACAAACCCCAAAACGGCCCTTGAATATAATAAGGAAAGCCGTTATAATGGAGTTGGCGCAGTTATACACTGTTGTGTGGGAGATATGGGCTCCCGCATAGGGGTGTAGGGTGCTGGTAACACCCTACGCCCTGCCTTTATTTGCCTCGGTGACACTATTCTACACCATTTGTTAAAAAGACGCAAGGGTAAAATCAATTGAGTTCCCCCGCTGTTTCATTGAGAAATAGCGGGGGAACTTTGTTGTGAATCATGGTTCTTTATTTTCTCGCTGTTTACCATCAGATCGGCAATTTTTTCGATTAAGGCTGAAACTGATCTTTCAAGTCGCCATCTTGGAATTAGCTCCACGATCTTTGCATCTTCTTTCTGCTTATCATCTGTCAGCCTATCATCAAAGCCAATTATTTTACTTTCGCTCAAGGAGCGAGTTGTATACACAAAAGAATCAAAACTTTCAATAAGTCCTTTAATAAAATCATGTTCAATAAGAAAATTCAATATTTCTAATTGTGTTTCTGAAAACCTCTTGATTTTAGCAATAGCGCTGTCTTCCAAGCCCAAGACCTTCTTGATCGTCTTGTTTTCAGGTTGCATATCATTTGACAGGCAGAAAATATATTCGAGTGAAACATCAAAAACTTTTGCGTATGCAATTGCTAACTCGGGGGTTAGATTATTCGTCGAGTTTTCTATTGTCGATATCCGGGTTTCTCCTGATTTTCCTTCCAAACAAATTGCGACATGTGGAGCAAGTTGTTTGGCTGTTTTACTTAGTGACAGGTTGCGTTCAGTTCTCAATTTTTTAAGCCGTGGTCCAATATTTTCATTTACAGGTTTCGCCAAAGTCCTTGACATGGATTTTCCTCCTCTCAGTAGGTATCACTATACAATACTATTCGCCTCTTTGTCAAGTGCGATTTGTGCCTTTACAATACCTCCTCTATGTGATATCCTCTATACCAGAAAGGGGGTAAGTCAAACTGAAACAATCATGGAAAGGGGGTGAAATTAACTATGAAGCAGTATCGGGACTATAGAGGGGACGAGGCTCACCCTGTAATTGACTTCCGACGGCGCAATCGTTATGTGGACGGAGCCAAAACCGACACGATGGAGAGCGTTTATACGATTCTGCGGGATTATGAGCAGATTGATGTTGCCGTGGAAGACAATGGGAAAATTATCTCGCAACAGCAAGTGCGCAATGCGGCAGATGAAGGAACTCCCATTATGATGAATTTCCACGACCTGGAAATTACTGTCCGCGGCAAATCGCCATGGGAAGTCCAGCCTACAGGCCGGGCCAGCCAAGTTACTATGCCCAACAATGGGAAGTAACAAACTGGGCGAGGATAGGGGTATCTTCTTATCCTCGCCCATCAAAATGGAGGTATTGTATATGATGAAACTAATAGTTGCGTTTTTTGGCCTTTTTCTCCTGTTGGCTGTTCTGGCAATCGTTTGGCGGACAGTTTGGAAACGACATAGCGAAAAGGAGTTTTTTGGAAATATCGGACTGAAAGGATATGACGGGCGATTTCCAAAATATCGAGGGCAATATACCGTAAACAGGTTTCTAAAACGAATCCGCTTCAAATCCAGAATACCCCCTGACAAATGGGAAAAGGCAAAGCCAGATATAGAGATGTTCTATAACAAAAGGGTTTATAAAATTGAGCCAAAGGAAAATGATATAAGAACTATTGATATTTTCTTGATTGAAGAACAACTTCCCAATTACATCGAATGGAAAGACGATTTTATGGTTGATGGCCGCAGGTTCGCTATCGGGGTAGGTTATTGCGGCAAGGTTATTTGGGACTGCACTGTCCTTCCGCATGGTCTGATCGCGGGAGCATCATCTGCGGGCAAGACTTCGATCATACGTTCTATCCTCCATCAAGCAATTATTAAGAAATGGAACATATTGATTTTTGATCTAAAATGCGGTGGAGATTATGCCAGCGCGGAACAGGAAGCGCAGAAATACAGAGATTTAGAGCAGGGCTACGGCCCATTCATTATCAGTGACCCAGAGGAGGCCAGACAACTGTTATTGGCACTGACAATCGAGGTCAAGAGCAGGTTAGGAGCATTTAAGGAAGCTGGGGTATCCAATATAACAGAGTATAACGCCAGCAGGAGAGGGCATTTTGTGCCGTGGCTTGTTGTGCTTGATGAGGCGGCAGAACTGCTGGACGCGAAAGCGAAGGATAAGGCCGAAAAGGAGATGTATGCAGAAATCGACCATTATCTGCGTACACTTGCCCGGATATCCCGAGCGGCGGGGGTGCATATCCTCATGGGATTTATCCGCCCCTCTTCCGATGTACTGGATGGGCAGATTAAAAACAATTTATTGTGGCGGTGTTGTGGCTATTTTGCAGATTCAGCCGCTTCCCGCATTGTTTTGGAAAACGATAGAGCAACGGAGTTATCGCCAGAAATCAAAGGCCGCTTTATCGTAGGCGACGAGGAAACGCAAGCCTACTATTTGCCCATCCCCAAAGATAGCGGAAAAGCCAGTGATATGAATGACGATGGCGATTCAGGCGGCGAAGCGGAGCGGGAGCCGGCTGAACCGCCCGCCGCCGAAAGCGGCGGCGCTACTTGACTAATTAACATATTTCGATACCTAACAGGAGGCGATGCCTACTGAATGGGTTACACGTAAGAAAAGGCACAGTATTTCAAAGCGATTTTGCCACGCTGAAAAAGTACCGGGAAGATTACTACAGGATAACACTACACAAGATGATACGTCGAGCCGGATATGAAACGGCAGAAGGACATGACCAGAGGAACGGAAAGAAAAACACGGCCGGAAATGAGAGCAAATTAGAATCAAGTTTATCCCGAACAAAGTCAGCAATATTTGAGCTGGCGCTATGCAATGACTGGGACTGGTTTTTGACACTGACACTAAATCCAGAATATCACGATAGAAAAGATCTGAATAGCTACAAAACAAAGCTATCAATATGGATAAAAAATTATAATCGCATACATCAAACAAATATCAAGTATTTACTGATACCCGAAAATCACAAAGATGGAAGCTGGCATATGCACGGGCTAATGATGGGCCTACCAACAGAACATTTACATGAATTTACAGAGAGAGAAAAACTTCCATTAAAAATTCTGATTCCTGTAAAACATGGGCATAAGCTGTATAGCTGGCCCGCTTACGCAAAGGCGTTTGGGTATATATCAATCTCGAAAATAAAAAACATTGAAAGTGTTTCAAAATATATAACAAAGTACATCACAAAAGATATAATCAGCACAAGAATATCACTAAATGACCATTTATATTATTGCTCACAAGGATTAAAACGGGCAGAGATACTATGCCAGGGGCAATTAGTGAAAGACATAGACGAAGATTATAGCAATGATTATGTGAAGATCAAGACGGTGAAGGATATAGCGGAGGCGCGAGCGTACTTCATAGCAGAACATGAAGAAGCGATGCAGACGGGAGCAGAGGGGAAAATATGAAATCCGCCGCGAAGCGGCCACCATTGAAAAATGAAAAAGAGGTGGAGCGAATGACCCCAGCAGACCCAACTACAGACGATCTACAAACTGTAATTCCAGACTTTGTAATAGATACAATGGCCCGTGCTTTGCTTCCATCCCTCCGGGACTTCTACGCCAGCCCAGAAGGGCAAGCGGCCTTTGAGGAATGGAAACGGAGCCAGGAACATACATAACAGGAGCGGCCCCCGTCACACCGACAGGGGCCGCTTTCTTTATGCGCTGATATTGTCCAGATAAACAACAAATCCGAACCCGTCCCCGATGGGGAAAAGATTCGGATAATGTTGGTTTGGTGGAGACTACAGAACTCGAATCTGTGACCTCTTGCGTGTGAAGCAAGCGCTCTACCGGCTGAGCTAAGCCTCCATGCTGGTGACCCGGACGGGAATCGAACCCGTGTTACCGCCGTGAAAGGGCGGTGTCTTAGCCGCTTGACCACCGGGCCATAGGTGCCCGAAGCGGGCGTCGGTCGTCAGAGCGGGCACCCAAAGAAGCGGCCAACGCCGCTTCTTTGGGATGGTAGCGGCGACTGGATTCGAACCGGTGACAACTCGGGTATGAACCGAGTGCTCTAGCCAACTGAGCTACGCCGCCATGTTGCCGCCCCGACAGGGGCAAGAGTTAATATACATCATTTCTGATCAAATGTCAACCCTTTTTTCCGCAAACAACGGCTTTTATTGCCAGCACCCCTGGAAGTCCGCCGCGGTCCGTTTGCCCGCGGCGATCTTGTCCCAGCTCTCCAGATATTCCTTTGCATATTTTGGGTTATTCAGCCGGACGATCTGGCCGTTCCCCGGATCCACCAGCTTGGTGATCCCCCCGGCGCCCAGGGACAGCACGGTCTGCAGCTCCTCCATCATCACGATGTTGTAAGCGCACACCGCCCCCGGCTTGGCCCAGCCCACGTTCTCAAAGGAGCCGGACATATACTTCTGCCGGTAGAGGTAGTAGGGCGCATATCCCGCCTCCCGCAGCCGCTGTCCGGCCAATTCCAGCATGGCCTCCACCGTCTCGGGTGCGCATAATTCCCCGCCCTCCTCGGTAAGCCGGGAGCCCTTTTTCAGCGCCAGGGTGTGGACAGTAATGTTGGCCGGATTCATGGCCAGCACCTTTTCCAGCGTCCGTCCAAAGCCCTCCAGGGTGTCCGTGGGCAATCCGGCGATGAGGTCCATATTCACCAGGCCGCCGAAGTGCCGCTCCGCCAGCCCCATGGCCTCCACAATTTCCCCGGCGGTGTGGGCCCGGCCCATGGCCCGGAGCACCCCGTCCTCCATGGTCTGGGGATTGATGGAAATGCGGTGGATGCCATGGGCCTTCAGCGTCTCCAGCTTGTCCACGGTGATGGTGTCCGGGCGGCCCGCTTCCACAGTGAACTCAGAACACCCCTCCATGGGCAGAAAGTTTTCCACAGCGCTCAAAATTTTGTGGAGCTGTGCCGCCGACAGGGTCGTGGGGGTGCCGCCCCCCATATAGGCGGAACCGACGCGCAGCCCCCGCTCCCGCAAAAGCCGGCCCGCCAGCTCGATCTCCCGGCACAGCGCGTCCACGTAGGGTTCCACCAGTGCCAGCGACCGTTTCACGTCGGCGGAGATGAAGGAGCAGTAGGCGCACCGGGTAGGGCAGAAGGGCACGCCGATGTAGAGGGCCAGGCCGTCCGGCTCAAGCCCCCGCTTCACATCCAGCGCCGCCCGGGCGCACTCCACCGCCAGCGCCGCCCGGGGGGCGGATACGTGGTATTCCTTCCGCAGCTCCCGCTCCGCCTGCCTCGCCGTCTTGCCCGCCAGCATGGCCTTGGTGGGCAGCTTGACGGGCCGCACCCCGGTCAAAGACCCCCAGGGCAGCTCATGGCCCAGCAGGGCCGTCCCGGCCTTGTAAAAGGCCTGCTTCAAGGCGTGGGAGACGGTATGGTACACCGCCTCGTCCGGCTCGTCCAGCTTTTCCGAGGAGAACCGTACCACGCCGTTCCGATACTGATCATTCAGCTTCACCAGCACGCTCACGCTGGCCTTTTTTGCCCCCCGGCTCAGGGCGATCATAACGCCCCGCTCCCCGCCCAAGTCCTTTGGGAGCGTGTCAGGATACTCCGGCTTTTCCCCGGGAAACAGGGTCAAAAGCATCTGCTCGGTGGGGTAGCGGTATTTCTCTGGCTTCCAGGGCCAGTTATGTTCAATGAACCAGATCCTCATTTGCCCATGGCCATGCGCAGGCAGTAGTTGCTCTTGCGCTCCCGCTCCAGGGTGGACTGCCCCTCATGGCCGGGGTACACCCGATAGTCCCCTTCCAGTTCCCCCAGCCGCTTGAGGGACTTCATGATCTGCCCCTCGTCGCCTTCGGGCAGGTCGGTGCGGCCCATGGAGCCGGCAAACAGGGTGTCCCCGGTAAACAGCACGTCCCCCGCCCGCAGGGTCACCGATCCGCGGGTATGGCCCGGGGTCTCCAGCACCTCTACCTTGACGCCCGCCACGTCCAGCACATCCCCCTCTTTGTACGGGGTGATATCCCCGAAGGAACGGACAGAAGGGAAAGTCCGGCCGAATATACTCACCGTTTCGCCCTCCCCGATGTCGGCGGGGTGGCAGTAGACAGGCAGGCCGGGCCACTCCTCCCGCAGTCCCGGTATGCCCAGGATGTGGTCGAAATGCCCGTGGGTGAGGAGCACCGCCTCCGCCTCCAATCCATTCTGGACCATCCACTGGGCCACCTGCTCCCCCTGGTCGCCGGGGTCCACCACGCCGCACTTGTACCCGCCGTCCGCCCGGAAGATATAGCAGTTGGTGCCGATCTCGCCCAGCCGCAGTACGCTGATTTCCATAAAATCACCTCAGAAGCGTTTTGTCTATCATACGATAGATTGGTCCATTTGTAAATAAAAAGCTCCCGGAATCTCCGGGAGCTTTTTCAGTGCTGTTGTCACGCTACGCCTGTTCGCGACGCGCGGCTCCGCGCCCCTACTTGCTGGGGTCGTAGGCCACCACCGTGCGGCGGTTGGGTTCGGTGCCGGTGGAGAAGGTGGTCACGCCGGGGTAGTCCTGCAAGGCGGTGTGGATCACGTGCCGCTCATAGGCGTTCATAGCCTCCAGGGTGATGTTCCGGCGGTACTTGACCACCTTGCCCGCCGTCTTGCGGGCCAGGCGGTTGAGGGACTCCTCCCGGCGGGCGCGGTAGCCCTCGGCGTCCACGTGGATGCGCACCCGGTGGCTGCGGCCACGGTTGACGGCGTAGCCGGTGAGTTGCTGGATGGCGTCCAGGGTCTCGCCCCGGTGGCCGATGAGGGCGCCCATATCCTCCCCCTCCAGCACCACCTGGTAGGTGTCCCCCTCCCGGGTGACCACGGGGACGGCCTCCACCCCCATGTGGGCAAACAGCCCAGTCTGGAACTTGACGATGGCGGCGGCCACATCGTCGTCCACAGGCTCGCCCTTGGGGGCGGCAGCCTGAGACTGAGCAGTCTTAGACTGAGCGGCCGGCGCGGGCTTATGCTCTGGTTTGGGCTGGGGCTTCGGCGCGGGACGCTCCCCCTTGGGCGGGTTCGGCTTCTCGGCCTTGGGCGCGGGGGCGGGCTTGGGTTCTTTCACAACGGGGGGCTCAGGGATGGGCTCTGGCTCGTCGGGGGCCTCATAGGTGAGCTTCACCTTGGCGGGCACGGAACCGATGCCCAAAAAGCCGGTCTTGCCCCGCTCCAAAATTTCAACGGATACGTCGTCCCGATCCAGACCGAGATAGGCCAGCCCCTTGGCAATGGCCTCGTCCTCTGTCTTGGCGGTGAATTCCATGTATTTCAGCACGAAACTGCACTCCTTTGTCCAGTGTTGAATGTTTTACTGCTCTTCGTTGTCCTCGGCGTAGGCTTCCTCGTAGTCCCCCTCGTCCGTCTCTTCCCCGGCGGGGGCCTCGTCGGACCCGGCGGCTTCCGCGGCTTTGGCCTTTTCCGCCGCCGCCTCCGCCTGATCCAGCAGCGCCCGGTTGGACTCGGCGAGGATCTTCTTCTCCTCCTCCGTCAGCTCCTTGGGTTCTTCTTCCACGGGCTTGGCGGGGCCGTTGGGGTCCACATAGGGGGTGATGGGATAGCGGTTGGGGTCGTAAGCCCGGCCCCGGGCGTAGGCCCGCAGGCCCTCCCGGCTGGCGGACACGTCCACGCCCTTTTCCTTGTCCTTGTTCTTGTTCTTCTGGTGGGCCTTCTTGGGGTCCTTGCCGGCGGCGATGGCGGCGGCCTTCTTCTCCGCGGCGATGCGGCGGCGCTCCTTCTCGGCCTCCTTGGCCTTGGCGGCCTGGGCGGCCATCTCCGCCTGGGCGGCCTCATAGTCCTTGCGGAGCATCCGGCCGCAGATGACCTCCTGCACCATGCCCAGCAGGGAGTTGGCGATCCAGTACACGCACATACCGGCGGGCAGGGCAAAGCCGATCCACAGCGACATGACGGGGCCCATCAGCATCATGGACAGGTTCATCTTGGGGGCGTCCTGATCCTTGTTCATCTGGTTGGTCTTTTGGGTGACCATCATGGTGAGCAGGGACAGGCCGGCGGAGATGACGGGCAGCAGGAACAGCCCGACAGACCCCCAGGACAGCCCGCCCTCCCAGAACCTGAGCTGGGGGGTCTTGGACAGGTCGATGCCGAAAAAGTTGAAATTGATGACGAACATCCCGGCGGCGGACACCCCCGCGGCAGTGGCTGCGGCCTTGGCGGACTCCAGGTTGCCCGCCTCGATCATGGCGCCGAGGACCAGCTCGTTGCTGCTGGCCACATTGAACTGCGAACCCATTTTCGCCGTCCAGCCCAGGGCATCGGCCACGGCCACGGTGGCCTGCTCGGTGAGGCTCATCATGTACTTCAACGGGCGGCGGATGATGGCGTACAGCGGCCACAGGATGAACAGGGGGATCATGGACCAGCCGCAACCGCCGAAGGGGCTGACGTTGTTCTCGGTGTAGAACTTCTGGACCTCCTGGTTGTAGCGCTCCTTGTCGTTGCCGCAGCGCTGCTGGATCTCCTTGAGCTGGCCGTTCACCACGTTCATTTTGATCATGCTCTTCTTCCCCTTCAGGTTCAGGGGGAAGAGGATGATCTTGATGATCACCGTAAACAGGAACAGCGCGATGCCGTAGCTGTTGAACACCTGGCACAGCATTTTCAGCAGCAGGCTGAACGGCGTCATGAGGATTTGCCAAATATCCATGTTTGGCCTCCTAAATTCGTTTGATTTTTTTCGGTGGGACAGGGTCGTAAATGAAATCCTTCTCCCTGTGGAAAGGGTGGCACCGCATGATCCGCCAGGCGGCCAGCGCCCCGCCCTTCAGCGCCCCATGGACCTCCACCGCTTCCAGGGCGTAGGCGGAGCAGGTGGGGACGAACCGGCAGCAGGGGGCGCGGTAAGGGGATATGTCCCGGCGGTACCAGCGGATGAGGGCCAGCATGAGCCGTTTCATTTTTTCCCTTCCTTCTTCAGCAGCTCCAGCTTGTCCGCCAGCTTGAGGAAGGACCTCTCCAGCTGGTGGTAGTCGCTGGATGCCGAGCGCACCCGGGCCACCACCACCACATCGCAGCCGCCCCGGAGCCTGTCCTCGTTGAGACGGTAGGCCTCCCGCAGACGGCGGCGGATCTTGTTGCGCACCACCGCGCAGCCCACCTTGGTGGACACGGTGAGGCCCAGCCGGTTGCCCTTCTGGCCGTTGCCCCGGACATAGAGGGCCAGCCGGCTGTCCGCGGCCGTCTTCCCCCGGTTGTACGCCCGGCGGAAGAGATGGTTTTCCTTCAGAGGTACGGTATGCTTCATGGGGACCTCCGTTGTTGTCGCGCTTCGATTGGCCGCGGCTGTCGTCGCGCTTCTTGTCACGCTTCGCACCCTCCAGGTGTCCCACGCTTCTTGTCACGCTCCGATTGACCGCGCTGCCGGGTCGCTTTCCCTCCGTCTCGGGCTGGTCTCCGGCCCGCTCACGCGGTCCTGCGCTCGCCCTCGCTTCGGTCCAAGCTCCCCTGCGCGGTTATCGTCGCGCTTCTTCTTTCGGGATAACGGGCAAAGGGGCGAGGGAAAACTCCCGCGCCCCGGTTTATTGTTTATCCCGATGTGTGCGCCATCAGTGGCTCAGGCGGGCGCGGCCCTTCGCGCGGCGGCGGGCCAGAACCTTGCGGCCGTTGGCAGTAGCCATGCGCTGGCGGAAGCCATGAACCTTGGAACGCTGGCGCTTCTTGGGCTGATAGGTACGCTTCATGCGGGAACACCTCCTGTACAGTTTGGCGGCCGTCCCAAGCCGGGGCGGCGCCCTCCACAACGCCCTGGCGGGCGCGGTCGGCAATCATTTCGCGTAATCGCGTACTGGTGATTATACCGTGATTTGTCCGTCCTGTCAACAAAAAAACACCAATATTCTCGCAATATTCTTTTTTCGGCAGTCCGGCACAAGATGTTGTATTACATTATAAAAAAGAATTGGGAAAAGCCCTTGTTTCGCACCCTAAATTTTGGTATAATAGGTTAGTTGTCATATTTCAATTTTTGGGAGGCTTGCGCCTATGAAATCGGCCGCCGACATCTGGGAAAAAGTAAAAAGCCTGATGGAAGGCGGCATGACCGCCGTGGCCATCGACACCTGGTTTGGGGACGTGGAGGCCGTTGCCTTAGAGGACACCCGGCTGGTGCTGTGTGTGCCCACCGATTTCAAACGCAGCATCATCCGCACCCGCTTCCAGCCCGGGGTGGAGCAGGCCCTGCGGGAGCTGTTCTCCTTCGATGTGGACGTAGCCCTGCTGCTGCCGGAGGAACGGGACGCCTATGCCGCCCAGCGCTCTGCCCCCAGCTCCCTGGGAGGGGACGCGGAGCGGTACACCTTCGAGCGCTTCGTGGTGGGCTCCACCAACCGCTTCGCCTACACCGCCGCCAAAAAGGTGGCCGAGGAGCCGGGCGGGGCCTATAACCCCCTGTTTATCTACGGGCAGTCCGGCCTGGGCAAGACCCATCTGCTCCACGCCATCGCCAACCGGGTGCGGCAGGATCATCCCGGCTACCGCATCCTCTACGTCCAGAGCGAGGATTTCGTCAACGAGCTCATCGGCAACCTGCGCCGGGGCATCGACATGCAGGGCTTCCGGGATAAATACCGCAGCGTGGACCTGTTCCTCATGGACGACGTGCAGTTCATCGCCGGGAAGGACTCCAGCGAGGAGGAGCTGTTCCACACCTTCAACACCCTGTACGAGCAGAAGAAGCAGATCGTATTCACCTCCGACCGGCCGCCCCATGAGATGCTCCGCCTGGAGCAGCGCCTGCGTACCCGCTTTGAGCAGGGCCTGCCCGCCGACATCCAGCCCCCCGACTACGAGACCCGCGTGGCCCTGCTGAAAAACAAGGCCGTGGAGCGGGGCATCTCCCTGCCCGAGCCGGTGCTGTCCTACGTGGCGGAGAACATCACCTCCAACGTGCGCCAGATCGAGGGGGTCGTCAACAAGATCATGGCCTTCCAGGAGCTGATGGGGGAGCAGGTGGACATCGAGACCACCATCCGCGCCGTGCGGGACATCCTGAAGGCTAAAGAGAACTTCCTCCCCTCCGCCGACACCATCATCCAGGAGGTCGCCCGGTTCTATGAGCTGGACGCCGCCGCCATCCGCGGCCAGAGCCAGAACAAGGAGATCAGCACCGCCCGGAACGTGGCCATGTACATCATCCGGGAGATGACCCAGCTCTCCCTGGCGGAGATCGGCCAGCAGTTCGGCGGCCGGCACCACTCCACCGTGCTCAACTCCATCAACCGGGTGGAGAAGATGATGAAGGACCAGCCGGAAATGACGGAGATCATCCGGGATATCACCAACGCGGTGAACTCTGCGTATTGAAAACATCCACATTTCTGTGACCTGTGCTGTGGAACCCTGTTGAATTAAATTCGGCCCATGCCTTTTCCGCGCGGGCTGTGCAGATTTTGTGGATCCTTCTGCGGACGCTCAAAGGGCTGTCATTCCAAGCGTTTTCCAAGTTTTCCACAGATTCCGCAGCCCCTGCGGACTACTACGAAATTCAAACCCTTCCTCTCCTGCGGAGGAGGGAGAAAGGAACCCGATATGAAATTTTCCTGCGAGAAAGCCATACTGCAATCCGCCGTCACCACCGCGGGACGGGTAGCCGCCCCCAAAAGCTCCATCCAGGCGCTGGAAGGCGTGCTCATCGAGGCGGACCGGGACGGGCTGAGCCTCAGCGGCTACAACCTGGAGACCGGGGTCATCACCAACGTCCCCGCCGAGGTCAAGGAGGGCGGCGCCATCGTCCTGTCCGCCCGGCTGTTCGGTGAGATCCTCCGGCGTATGCCGGACGATATGGTGTCCATTGGGACGGACGGCTGTTCCGTCCATATCCAGTGCGGCCCCACCTCCTTTGACATCATGGGCAGCAGCGACGAGGACTTCCCCGAACTGCCCCGGGTGGAGGACGGGAACGGTCTGACCGTTGCCCAAGGGAGTTTGCGTTCCATGATCGGCCAGACCAGCTTTGCCGTCAGCGACAATGAGAGCCGTCCCATCCACACCGGCGCCCTGTTCGAGACGAACGGGGAGGAGCTGACCATGGTGGCGGTGGACGGCTACCGGCTGGCCCTGCGCCGGGAAAAGCTGCTGGGCCAGGATGCCCCCGGCAAGCTGTCCTTTGTGGTGCCCGGCGCCGCCCTCAATGAAGTGGAAAAGATCTGCGCCGACAGCGACGAGCCGGTGGTGATCACCCAGGGGGACCGCCACGTCACCTTCCAGATCGGCGGCACCCTGCTGGTGGCCCGGCGTCTGGAGGGGGAGTTCCTCAACTACCGCCAGACCATCCCCCAGAACAACGCCATCGTACTGGAGGCGGACTGCGCCGACCTCCAGCGCTCCATCGACCGCGCCTCCCTCATCATCAACGACAAGCTGAAAAGCCCCCTGCGGTGCAAATTTGACGATGGCGTGCTGTCTATCACCTCCAAGACCGCCATCGGCGCCGCTTTCGACACCTGTTCCATCGCCGGGGACGGCAAGGGGCTGGAGATCGGCTTCAACAACCGCTTCCTTATGGACGCGGTCAAGGCGGCCCCCGCCCAAAGGGTGCGGCTGGAGCTGAACACCGCCACCTCCCCCTGCCTCATCCTGCCCCAGAAGGGGGAGCCGGACAACTTCCTGTATATGGTGCTTCCCGTGCGGCTGCGGGCGGCGGAATGAAGAGGTCGCCATGGGAGAAGAACACGTCAAAATCAGTACGGAATTTATCCGGCTGGACGCCCTTTTGAAATTCGCCGGGGCGGTGGAGACGGGCGGCGAGGCCAAGCTGGCCATCCAGGACGGCGAGGTCAAGGTGAACGGCGAAACCTGCTCCATGCGGGGCAGAAAGCTTCGTCCCGGTGACCGGGCGGAGCTGGACGGCCTGGTGCTGGTGGTGGAATGACCGTCGATCAGATCACCCTGGACTTCTTTCGGAGCTACGTCCATCTGGAGACGTCCTTCGACCCCGGCGTCAACGTCATCGTGGGGGAAAACGCCCAGGGCAAGACAAATCTTTTGGAGGCCATCGCTTACCTGTCCTCCGCCTCCTCCCACCGGGCCCGGTATGACCGGGAGCTGATCCGGCATGGCGTGGATCACGCCTTTCTGAAAGGGTCGGTCACCAGCCGGGGGAGGGGCATTACCCTGGAAGCCGACCTCCACCGTGGGACGCGGCGGCAGCTGCGCTCCAACGGGGTGAAGCTGAAAACAGCGGGGGAGCTGTCCGGCATTTTGAATACGGTACTGTTCTGCCCGGAGGACCTGTACCTGATCCGGGAGGGGGCTGAGGCCCGGCGGCGGTTTTTGGACAGCTGCATCTGCCAGCTGCGCCCCCGGTACGCCCAGGCCCTGGCGGAATATAAGCGGCTGTACCAGCACAAGACCCGCATTTTGAAGGACAGCGAGCAATACCCCGGCCTGCTGGACACCCTGGACGACTTTTCCCTGCGGATGGCCCAGTGCGGGGCCGTCCTGATCCACTACCGGGCCCACTTTGTCAAACGGCTGGTGGAGACCGCCCCGGCCATCCACGCCGACTGCTCCGGGGGGCGGGAAAAGCTTGGACTGCGGTATGAGACGGTGTCCACCGTCACAGACCCGGAGGCCAGCCCCAAAACCCTCCTGCCCCAGCTATTGGCCCACCAGGAGAGCCACCGGGAGGCGGAAATCGCCGCCCGCGCCTGCCTGTCCGGCCCCCATAAGGACGAACTGGCGGTGGAGATCGACGGGAACCCGGCCAAAACCTACGCCTCCCAGGGGCAGACCAGGACGGCGGCGCTGGCGCTGAAGCTGGCGGCCCGGGACATCTTCCGCCAGGACACGGAGGAGTGGCCGGTGCTCCTGCTGGACGACGTGCTCAGCGAGCTGGACCAGCGGCGTCAGGAGTTCGTGCTCAACCGCATCACCTCCGGCCAGGTGTTCATCACCTGCTGTGAGGAGGAGAAGCTGGCCAAACTGCGGGAGGGCAGGGCGTTCCATATCTCCGGGGGAAAACTGCTATGAAACAGGAGAATACAGGATTTTTCCCATTTTTGAGATGTTACCACAGTTTGATCGCCTGGGGAATCTGCGCAGTTGTGGTGCTGATGACATTCTTTCAATGGCATCTGCCCGGAGATTTATGGATAATTGCCCTGATTTTCGGAATGCTTGTCAATCTTTTTCTTGTCTGCAAAAATAGGGAGCGTTACCCTATGCCGGGCAGATTTAAGGCTTTTGTGATCGTTGCTTTGATACTATCCGGGCTTTTTGCGTTCACAAATTTTTTCATATGCCTTTGGCCCCTTATGGATGGCAGTCCCCGGATTGTCGATGGAAACTATATTTTGGACTATAAGGGAACCGTTGTGAAATATATCACGGAACAGGAGTATCACAGGCTGAAATGTATTGAACAGAGGCTTTTTTCCGGGCATCTGCTGTTCTTTTATACAGGGACAATGTTTCTGCATCTTCAATCGAAATTAAAGCTCCAAGTCTGGACACCGGAGAGAATCAAAAAGGGAGGCTTATAAGTGTACCTCCATTTAGGCCAGAACGTCATGGTACGCAACCAGGACATCATCGGTATCTTCGACCTGGACAACACCACCTGGTCCTTCCGCACCCGCCGCTTTCTGGAGCGGGCGGAGCAGGAGGGCCGCGTGATCGCCATAGGGGACGACCTGCCCCGCTCTTTCGTCCTCTCGGACGACCGGGAGGGGGCTCCCACAGTCTACCTGACCCCGCTCTCCCCGGCGGCGCTGTCCGCCCGGGCGGAGCGCAACAGCTTTGATTAAATCAAAACAGGAGGATATGAAATGGAATCCATCGAGTATTTGTGGAAGGACCGCAAGCGCCGCCTGGGCCTTCCCCTGTCCTTTACCCGGTATCTTCTCAGCGACGACCGGCTGTTCTGCGAGACCGGCCTGCTGAATTTGAAGGCGGACGAGGTACTGCTCTACCGGGTGCAGGACCTGGAGCTCACCATGACCCTGGGCCAGCGTATTTTCGGGGTGGGCACCGTCTGCGTCCACTCGTCCGACAAGAGTATGCCCCATCTGGATCTGAAAAACGTAAAACATCCCCGCCAGGTCAAGGAGCTGATCCATCAGAACGTGGAGCAGGCCAAGGAACGCCGCCGTATGCGGGCCACGGAACTGCTTGGCAGGGACGGCGGCCCGGCGTACCATGACGGGGACGAGCTGGATTTCGTACCGGACGAGGACGACGGGTGCGACCTTGACTGAGACTGTTTTATCGGAGGAACATCATGGCTGAAGAACACAACGAATTGAACGAACTGAACACCACCCAGACGGAGCATGAGTACGGCGCGTCCGAGATCCAGGTGCTGGAGGGCTTGGAGGCCGTGCGCAAGCGCCCCGGTATGTATATCGGCTCCACGTCGGCCTCCGGTCTGCACCATCTGGTGTATGAGATCGTGGACAACGCCATCGACGAGGCGCTGGCGGGCTACTGCGACCACATCACCGTGGAGATTTTGGACGGCGACGTGATCCGGGTCACCGACAACGGCCGGGGCGTGCCCGTGGACATCCAGGCCCAGACGGGGAAGCCCGCTTTGGAGGTGGTGTACACCGTCCTCCACGCCGGCGGCAAGTTCGGCGGCGGCGGGTACAAGGTATCCGGCGGCCTCCACGGCGTGGGCGGCAGCGTGGTCAACGCGCTGTCCGAGTGGATGGAGGTCCGCGTCCACAAAAACGGGCAGATTTACGAGGTCAAGTTCTCCCGGGGCGCCATTACCCAGGAGATGACCGTCATTGGGACCACCGAGAAGACAGGCACCGAGGTGGTGTTCAAGCCAGACCCCGAGATGTTTGAGACCACCGTATATGATTATGAGGTGCTCCACCGCCGGATGCGGGAGCAGGCGTTTTTGAACGCGGGCGTGAAGATCTTTATGGCCGACCGCCGCCCCGGGTGTGAGGCTGAGGAGTTCATGCACTATGAGGGCGGCATCCGGGAATTCGTCACCTTCATCAACCAGAACAAGACCCCCCTTCATGAGCAGGTCATCTACATGGCCGGCGCCAAGGACGATTCCATGGCGGAGATCGCCATGCAGTACTGCGAGGACAGCTATAACGAGATCATCGTCTCCTTCGCCAACAACGTCCACACCCCGGAGGGCGGCATGCACGAGGAGGGGCTGAAACGCGCCCTCACCACCGTGCTCAACGCCTACGGCAAAAAGGCGAAGATCTTAAAGGACGAGGAGAAGGTGTCCGGCGACGACTGCCGGGAGGGCCTGACCTGCGTCATCTCGGTCAAGCTTACCGAGGCCCAGTTCGAGGGCCAGACCAAGGCCAAGCTGGGCAACAGCGAGATGCGCACCCTGGTGAACAACGTGGTGAGCGATAAGCTGGAGCAGTTCCTGGAGGAAAATCCCGCCGTGGGTAAGGCCATCCTGGAGAAAGCCCTGATGGCCAGCCGCGCCCGGGAGGCCGCCCGGAAGGCCAGGGAGTCCGTCCGCCGCAAGACCGCCCTGGAGTCCGGCCAGATGCCCGACAAGCTCCAGGACTGCAACGAGCGCGACCCAGCCCTGTGCGAGCTGTATATCGTCGAGGGCGACTCCGCCGCCGGCTCGGCCATCGACGGCCGGGACAGCCGGTTCCAGGCCATCCTGGCCATGTGGGGTAAGATGCTCAACGTGGAGAAGGCCCGGGCGGACAAGATCTACGGCAACGACAAGCTGTACCCCCTGGTGCTGGGCCTTGGCGCGGGCATTGGGGAGGAGTTCAACATCGAAAAGCTGCGCTACCACAAGATCATTATCATGTCCGATGCCGACGTGGACGGCGCGCACATCCGCACCCTGCTGCTCACCTTCTTCTTCCGCTATATGCGGCCCCTTATTGAGAAGGGCTACGTGTACTCCGCCGTGCCGCCGCTGTACAAGCTCACCCGGGGCAAGACCACCCGGGTGGCCTACTCCGATGAGGAGCGGGATAAGATTTCCGCCGAAATGCGGGGCGGCAATCCCAATGTTAAAGTGGATATCAGCCGCTTCAAGGGCTTGGGCGAGATGGACCCCCACGAGCTGTGGGAGACCACCATGGACCCGGAAAAGCGCACCCTGCGCCGGATCACCCTGGCGGACGCGGTGGCGGCGGACAACATCTTCACCATCCTCATGGGCGAGAAGGTGGAGCCGCGGAAAGAATGGATCGAGGAAAACGCAAAGTACGCCCTCAATCTTGACTATTAAGGAGGTGACGCGCAATGGGTCACAACCGAAACTATAAGCCGGAAGACATCGCCTTCCCCAACCAGGTCATCACCGAGTCGGAGCTGGTGGGGGAGATGGCGGAGAGCTATAAGCAGTACGCCATGAGCGTCATCGTGGGCCGCGCCCTGCCCGATGTGCGGGACGGCTTAAAACCTGTCCACCGCCGGATTTTGTACTCCATGTACGACACCGGCCTGACCTCGGACAAGCCCTTCAAAAAATCCGCCACCTGCGTGGGCGAGGTGCTGGGCCACTACCACCCCCACGGGGACGCGTCGGTGTACGACGCCATGGTCCGCCTGGTGCAGAAGTTCTCCATGCGCTACCCGCTGGTGGAGGGCCACGGCAACTTCGGCAACGTGGACGGCGATCCCCCCGCCGCCAACCGTTACACCGAGGCCCGCATGGCCAGGGTTGCCAACGAAATGCTCCGGGACATCGACAAGGACACGGTGGACTGGGACCCCAACTTTGACGAGAGCCTGAAAGAACCCCGCGTCCTGCCCAGCCGTTTCCCCAATCTGCTGGTGAACGGCTCCTCCGGCATCGCCGTGGGCATGGCCACCAACATCCCGCCCCACAACCTGCGGGAGGCCATCAACGCCGCCATCTGCGTGCTGGACGATCCCAACGCCACGCTGAACGACCTGATGGAGCACATCAAGGGCCCGGACTTCCCTACCAAGGGCATTATCATGGGCCGGGCTGGCATCCGGGCGGCCTACGCCACCGGCCGGGGCAAGATCGTGCTGCGGGCCCGCACCGAGTTCGAGGAGTTTGGCAAGGACCGCACCCGCATCATCGTCACCGAGCTGCCCTACCAGGTGAACAAGCGCCAGCTCATCCGCACCATCGCCGAGCAGGTGAAGGACAAGCGGCTGGACGGCATTTCCGACCTGCGGGACGAGACCGACCGCAACGGTATGCGCATCGTCATCGAGTTGAAGCAGACCGCCAATCCCCAGGTGGTGCTGAACAAGCTGTTCAAGCAGACCGCGCTGCAGTCCAACTTCTCTATCATCATGCTGGCGCTGGTGGACGACCAGAAGCAGCCCCGTATTTTGTCCCTGCGGGGCATCCTGGACGAGTATATCACCTTCCAGGAGCAGGTCATCCGCCGCCGCACCGAGTACGATCTGCGCAAGGCCCAGGAGCGCGCCCATCTGCTGGAGGGCCTGATCGTCGCCCAGGACAACATCGACGAGGTCATCCATATCATCCGCACCAGCTACGACAACGCTAAGGAGCGCTTGATGGAGCGCTTCAACCTGGACGATGTGCAGACCCAGGCCATTTTGGAAATGCAGCTGCGCCGCCTGCAGGGGCTGGACCGGGAAAAGCTGGAGGCGGAGTACAAGGAGCTGGAGGAGAAGATCGCCTATTACAACGAGCTTCTGGCCGATGAGGAAAAGCTGAAGGGCGTGCTCCGGGAGGAACTGATCCAGATCCGGGACAAGTACGGCGACGACCGCGTCACGGAGATCCAGGACGTGGCCGACGAGATCGACATCGAGGATCTCATCGAGGAGGAGCAGTCCGTCTTTACCATGACGGCCAACGGCTACATCAAGCGCACCTCCGCCAGCGAGTACGCCGCCCAGGGCAAGGGCGGACAGGGCCGCAAGGGCATGGCCACCCGGGAGGAGGACTATGTAATCAACGTGTTCACCGCCTCCACCCACGACTACGTGCTGTTCTTCACCGACAAGGGCCGGGTGTTCCGCAAGAAGGGGTACGAGATCCCGGAGGCGGGCCGCACCGCCCGGGGCACCAACATCGTCAACGTGCTCCAGGTGGAGCAGGGCGAGAAGGTGGCCGTCATGATCCACACCCGGGACATCAGCGAGGGGGACGAACCCCGCTACCTGACCATGTTCACCCGGAACGGCACCGTGAAGCGGCTGGACGCCAGCGCCCTGCGCAGCCTGCGCAATAACGGCCTGCGGGTCATCCTGCTGGACGAGGGCGACGAGCTGATCGAAGTCCGGGAGACGGACGGTCATCAGAACCTGCTCATCGCCACCCACAACGGCATGGCGGTGGTGTTCGGGGAGGACCAGATCCGGCCCACCGGCCGCAACTCCATGGGTGTGCGGGGCATCCGCCTGCGCCCCGGCGATTATGTTGTGGGCGCGGCCCGGGCCAAGCCGGACAAGGCGGTGCTCACCATCACGGAGAACGGCTTCGGCAAGCGCACCCCGGTGGAGGAATACCGCGTCACCAACCGGGGCGGCCTGGGCATCAAGAACTATCAGGTCACCGATAAAACAGGCTGCGTGGTGGGGGTCAAAGTGGTGGACGGCAGCGAGGACCTGCTGCTGGTCACCCAGTCGGGCACCCTGATCCGCACCGATGTGGACGGCATCCGCATGGCGGGCCGCTCCACCCAGGGCGTCATCGTCATGCGTTTCAAGGACGGGGACGACCGGGTGATTGCCATGTCCCTGGCGGAGAAGGAGCCGGGGGAGGATATTTCCGCTGAAGACTCCTTGTTAGGAGAATAGACCAATGGGACATGAGGTTGAATCTATGCTCCTTGGCGCAGCTTGTGTTGGTGCAGGCGTGCTCATTCTTTGTCTGGCCAGGCCCTTGGAGGGAGGCATAGTTTTGATTGCTCTGCTCTTCCTCTTGGTGGGGGTAGTCTTTGTGGCCACGAGTGCAGTGATGCTCCGGGACAAGGCGAGGGCCAAACGGAAAGAGGAAGAACTCCGTGCGATTGAAAAAGAGTTGGAGCGATTGGAAGAGGAAAAAAAGGCCGGTCTGATCACTCGGGCGGAGTATAGGGCACGGCGGAAGGAGATCTGGAAGGATCAGTGAAACAAGTCACGTTATATACCGACGGCGCCTGTTCCGGCAACCCCGGCCCCGGGGGCTGGGGGGCCATCCTGATATATGGCCCCCACAAGAAGGAGCTCAGCGGCGGCGAGGTTAACACCACCAACAACCGTATGGAGCTCACCGCCGTCATCCGGGGGCTGGAAGCCCTCAACGAGCCCTGTATCGTGGAACTCTATTCCGATTCCAAGTACGTCATCGACGCGCTGGAAAAGGGCTGGGCCAAGGGCTGGAAAGCCAGGGGCTGGGTCAAGTCGGATAAAAAGCCCGCCCTCAACCCCGACCTTTGGGACCGGCTGCTGGCGCTGTGCGCCAAACACACCGTCAAGCTCCACTGGGTGAAAGGCCACGCCGAAAACCCCTATAACAACCGCTGTGATGAGCTGGCGGTGGGGGAGTGGAAAAAACTGAAATAAACCCTCGCGGAGAGCCGCGTAAAATAAAGAGAAAGAAGGAGAAAGACATGGGCAAGTTTGTGATTTCCAAGGCGAAGAACGGCGAGTACACCTTTAACCTGAAGGCGGGAAACGGGGAAATCATCCTCTCCGCCTCCGAGACCTACTCCTCCCTGGATAGCTGCAAGAACGGCGTGGAGTCCGTGCGCAAGAACTCTGCCGCCCACGTGGAGGACCAGACCAAGGAAGGGTACGAGACCCTGACCCACCCCAAGTTCGAGGTGTACACCGACAAGGCAGGGGAGACCCGCTTCCGCCTCAAGGCCCGCAACGGCGAGAACATCGGCCGCAGCGAGGGCTACAAGGCCAAGGCCAGCGCCCTGAACGGCATCGCTTCTGTGGGTAAGAACGCCCCGGAGGCGGATGTGGTGGTCGAGGAGGAGTAACGCGGGATCATGGACGAGATCAAGTTCGACAAAGCGTTTTCAGAGTATCTGAATGAGGACTCGTATCTGAAAGCCAGCGACTGCATCTATGACCTTGCCCGGGCCGCGTTCGCCGCCGGATGGAAAGCGGCGCTGCACTCGGTACAGGCGGAATCAAAGGAATAAAGGGAAAGCCCCTCCCAGTCGGGAGGGGCTTTTCGCTTATTTTGCGTTCTTTTCCAGTTCTTCCAAGTGTTTTCTCAAGACGAGATTGATATAGCTGGAAACTGGGCGGTCATCATATTCAGCCTGTTCTTTGATTTTTAGATAAACGGGTTCATCAAGTGTAATACTGATTTGTACCTTCAATGGTTTCATAATTTTCACCTGCATATGTTATACCATTTTAGGCGATGGAATATTGACAAATGATATAGACTAATATATATTATCATAGGGTGATATTATGAATGAAGTTGAATTTGACAGGGCCCTTTCGGATTTTTTGGATGATAATGAATGTGAAACAGCCAGTGAAGCCGTCTATCATCTGATCCGCATTGCATTTGCCGCCGGGTGGAACGCGGCGATGAAGTCCGACTTGAAAGAGGTTATGGACTCTGGCAGCGGAAATAGGGGAGGGCTGGCCGTGAGGCGAACGCAGAAACAGCTCACCAGCGCCCTGTAGCCTTGAGCTGTTTCGTAGAGAGGCGCACGGTCAGCCCTCTCCAATCACACGGAGAAAAGCAAACCCCCGCCTGACGGCGGGGGTTCGTCTTATTCTTCTTCCGTTGCCGTGCAGGCAATATTCAGTTCGTCCAGCTGTTTTTGCTCCACAACGGATGGAGCGCCCATCATCAGGTCCTGGGCCCGCTGGTTCATTGGGAAGGGGATGACTTCCCGGATGGACTCCTCGCCGGTGAGCAGCATAATCATGCGGTCCACCCCGGGGGCGGCGCCCGCGTGGGGGGGCGCGCCGTAGGTGAAGGCGTTGTACATGGCGGGGAACTTGGCCTTCACGTCCTCCTCGCCCAGCCGCACCAGCTCGAAGGCTTTCACCATGATCTCGGGGTCGTGGTTACGCACCGCGCCGGAGGCGGTCTCGTAGCCGTTGCACACCAGGTCGTACTGGAACGCGGTGATGGTCAGGGGATCCACCTCGCCCGCCGCCGCTTTCTTCAAAATATCCAGTCCGCCGTTGGGCATGGAGAAGGGGTTGTGGCAGAACTCCAGCTCGCCGCTCTCCTCGCCGATCTCGTACATGGGGAAGTCCACGATCCAGCAGAACTGGTACTGCTCCTTGTCCATGTGGTTGGGGCAGAACGCGCCCAGCTTGGAGCGCAGCACGCCCGCGGTTTTCTGGGCCACGGCAAGCTTGCCGGCGGCCAGACCCACGAAGCAGCCGGGGGTCAGGCCCAGGGCCTCCACCACCTGCTCCTTGATGGGCTGGACGAACTTGGCGATGCCGCCCACGATTTCCTTGTTCTCATCGTAGCGGAACCAGTAGGCTTTCTCCCCGGCCTGGACCTCCACGTCGGCGCACAGCTTGTCGATCTGCTTGCGGGTGCCCTCGAAGCCGGTGACCACCACGGCCTTGACGGTGTTGCCCTCGAAGGGGCCGAAGCCGCACCCGGCCAGCGGGGCGGTGGCGTCCTGGAGCAGCAGGTCGATGCGCAGGTCGGGCTTGTCGGTGCCATAGAGCTCCATGGCGTCGTTGAACTTGATGCGGCGGAAGGGGGCGGGGGTGACCCGGTTGTACACGCCGTACTTCTCAAACACGGGCACCAGCACCCGCTCCAGCACGGACAGCACGTCGTCCTGAGTGGCGAAGGACATCTCCATGTCCAGCTGGTAGAACTCGCCGGGGGTGCGGTCGCCCCGGGCGTCCTCGTCCCGGAAGCAGGGGGCGATCTGGAAGTACTTGTCGAAGCC
>JAAVHY010000020.1 GCA_014799485.1 Clostridiales bacterium
CCAAAGTCGCCCAGAATGATCATGTAGTCGTCCCTGTCCATCTGCCGTTGCTGGGGGAAATGCTTCCGCGAGAACCGCTGGAAGCCGCCGTGGCAATCGCCTGTGGCAAAAATCATGTTTACTGACCTCCTTCTATCGTCTGCTCTATTTCCATGCCGCCCCGCAGGTAGACCCGGATCTTGTCCGCGGACAGCACCTTCACCGTGTCCACCAGCTGGCGGATCATGTCCTTATCCCATTCCGTAATCTCGGCGGAACCTGCGTTTAAGATATTTACTGCGTCCTGGATGCGCCGGTTGGCGGCGGAATTGCCCTCCTGCTGTGCCAGGATCAGGGCCTTTTTCTCCTTCAGCGCCGCCATATCCTCCGCGATGCGCTTGAAGGTATCGGCATGTTTCAGATATCCGCCGTCCTCCTTGGAGGCGGCGAACAGCTCCCGGAACTCCCCATCCAGCTCCGCAAGGCGTCGGTCGATATCGGACAGGCTCATGGTCTCGCCGGGGACGGGCGCCAGCTCCATGCGCATGGCGTCCGCGATCTGCTCCACCAGCGCCGCCCTCCGGCTCATGGCCGAATTGATGGCGGCGAGGATAGCGGCCTTCAGGGGCTCCTCGTGGAGGGTAGGGGACTCGTGGCAGTATTTCGTGCCGTAGTCGATTCGGCTGGTACAGCGCCACACGGCTTTTTTCTTTCCGTTTTTGCTCCATACGCACCTGCGGTAGAGGGTGCCGCACTCGCCGCACACCAGCCGCCCGGTGAGGGCGTACTTTTCGCTGTAGCAGGAGCGCCCGGTGGGGGCCTGCTTCTGACTGGGGGCGTGTCCGGAGTTGCGGCGGGCGAACTCGGCCTTGACCGCGTTGAAGGTGTCCCGACTGACGATGCCTTCGTGGTGGTCTTGGGTCAGGTACATGGGAAGCTGCCCCACATTGCGGATGTGCTTGCGGCTGATGCAGTCGTTGACGAAGCTCTTTTGCTGGAGGACGTCGCCGCAGTATTTTTCGTTTTGCAGGATGCCGCGGACGACCGCCTTGGACCAGGTAACGCCGCCGCTGACGGTGCGGATGCCCCTGTCCTCCAGATCCTTCCGGATCATGTCCAGGCTGTGCCCGGCCAGATAGCTGTCATAGATATGCCGCACCACCTCCGCCTGCTCGGGGATGATCTTGGGCTTGCCGTCCTCGCCCTTCTCGTAGGCGTACAGATGCTTGTACTGAATGACGGCCTTGCCCTCCCGCATGGCCTGCCGCTTGCCCCATTTGACGTTCTCACTGATGGACTCGCTCTCCGACTGGGCGAAGGCGCTCATCACGGTGAACAGCATTTCGCTCTCGTTGTCCAGGGTGTTGAGGTTCTGCTCCTCGAAGATGATGGCGATGCCCAGCTCCTTCAGGGCGCGCATATATTTGAGGCAGTCCACCGTGTTCCGCGCAAAGCGGGAGATGGACTTGACCAGGATCAGGTCGATCTTCTTCTGCCTGCATTTGCGGATCATACGCAGGAACTCGGGACGCTTCTTGGCGGAGGTGCCGGTGATGCCCTCGTCGGCAAAAATTCCCGCCATTGTCCATTTGGGGTTGGTCATGATCTTGTCGGTGTAGTAGTTCTTTTGGGCCTCGTAGCTGGTGAGCTGCTCCTCGCTGTCGGTGGACACCCGGCAGTAGGCAGCCACCCGGAGCTGCCGCTGGACGGCCTTTGCCTTGGCCAGATCCGGGTTTGCCGGGATTACGATGACTTTGGGGGCAGTGTGTGTCATGTGCTGTCACTCCTTTCCACGATTTGATTGTTCTTCAGTCGAAGGCTGACCGCTCCGTTGGGATGGATCAGGATGGCGGATACAATCTGACGGAGCAGGTCAGTGTCCAAACCATCCTGCGGCTCACTTCGCGCCAGCATATATTGGATCCGCATGGTCTCGTAGTCCTCAGAACCGAGGGCGTTGAATCTTGCGGAGGCCAGGGCAAGGGCTTTCTCTTTTGCGGCAGTCTCATTGTATTCAAGGTCATTATGCGGTTCCGAGGATTCCTGCACTGCCTGGGATATATCGTCTCGTTCCGCAGGGACTGGCGGCGAGGTTTGGACTATCTCCGGCCTTTTATGTATTGCGGCAAGAATGGCCATTACCGAGGCCAGAATGTCTGGGGTGGCTGCGTCCGCTGTGATGGCGGCACAGGTGGGACAGTTCCAGCGTGCCCAGCCGAATCGGTTGGCGCTGAGTGCCAGCGCACTGCCGCAGACGGAGCATCGGGCCAGCTTGCGCACCGCCTTTACTGTCTGGTTGGGATCAAGCGGCGCGCCCGTTACAGGTTTCGCGGAGACTGCCCGATGGCGTTCCTCCTCGGACAGGATGGCTGGGTAGCCGCTCTCGCCGGTGTAGATGCCGTTGGCGAGGACCCGTGCTACCATATTTTTGTTCCAGGATTTGTTTGGCGCACCATATCGAATAGGTTGGGCATTTAGCCGCTCTGTGAGCTGTCGGTAAGACGCACCCTCGGCATATGCCGTATAGATGTCCTTGACCACACTTGCCTCATCCTGGTTAATTCGGACTTCCCCTCTGCGCATTTCATAGCCGAAGGGCAGCTTCCGGTTTGCCATCAGCGCGCACTCCTCTCAGTGATTTCGGTCAGCTCCAGCCCGTTTTTCAGACGGAACCGCAGGGCGCCGTCCTCCTCCGCCGTGATTCTGTCCACCAGGTCGGTGAATATCTCGCCGTCGAACTCTGAAAGGAACTCCGGCAGGACTTCCAGCGTTTCCATCAGCTCCCGTGTATTGGGGATGGTATCATCGTCCGCGTCGGCCATGAGCCGCTCCTTTTCCTGCTTTGCGGCGCGGAGCTGGCGGGCCAGCTCGTTGCTTTGGGATATAAAAATATCAGGATCGACGAGGCCGCATTTGTTCATGTCGGCCAGCATTCGATCCTGATCGGAGATATCCGCTATTCTTTTGTTCAGCTCCACGATGTCCACACTCCAGAGCATCCGCCGTTCCCTGATGGACTGGAGGTTTGTGATTAACTGCTTGAGAATCGGCACCCCTTGGAGCCGGAGCTTGTGGTATACCCGCAGGAAGGCAGCGTGAATCTCAGCTTCCGCGATTTGCCTGGTTGGGCAATTATCTTTGCTTTTGAAGTGCTCACGGCACACCCAGTAAACCTTTTCCTTACATACTGTACGCCGGAACGGGGTGCCGCAGGCTCCGCAGATGACTTTCAAGGTCAAGGGATCGCGGTCCCGTTTGGTTACCGTAAATGTTCGCTTTGCCAGGAGCGCTGAGGCAGCTTCGAAGGTCTCACGGTCAATGATAGGCGGATGGCTCTCTGGGACGAAATACTGTTCCTTCTCCCCTCGGTTGATTTTCTGCTTGAATGGCAAGGTGTCGGTAGTGAACTTTTTTTGGAGCAGAGCGTCCCCAACATACCGCTCGTTGCGGAGAATGTAGGAAATGGCTTTTTGCGGCCAGCGTTCAGTGCCCTCACGCGTGGGCACTCCGAGCGTGGTGATGAATGCGGCAATATCCTCTGTATTTTGCCCCGCAAGGTATCGCTCAAAGATCATCCGAACGATTTCAGCCTCCGGCTCATAAACCTCCAGCATTCCATCTCCTCGCAGATGATATCCAAAGGGGGCCTTGCAGGTGATGAACTGACCACTCTGCATCCTCCGTTGGTAGCTCCAGCGCATATTGGCGGAGATGCTTTCGCTTTCCTTCTGGGCGATGGTGGAGAAGACTGCGGTGAGAAGCTCACCGCTCATGTTAGAGGTGTCGATGTGCTGCTCCTCGAAGCAAACACCCACGCCGATGGACTTCAGCTCCCGGACGGTTTCCAGGCAGTCCTTGGTGTTGCGGGCGAAGCGGGAGATGGACTTGACCAGCACCTTATCCACACGCCCCCTGCGGCAGTCTGAGAGGAGCCGCTGGAAGTCCGGGCGCTTCTCTGCGGAGGTACCCGAGATACCCTCGTCGGCGTACAGATCCGCCAGGGTCCAGTTTTCCTTGGAACCGATCAGCGTGGTGTAGTAATTAAGCTGGGCCATGAAGGAGTTCAGCTGGTCGGTGGAGTCGGAGCTGACTCGGCAGTATGCCGCCACCCGGAGCTTCGCGGCCTCCAGCTTCGGAGCCGCCTCAATTACGATAACTTTTGGGGACTCCAGCGCCAGATTTCCGTTGGTTTGGGGCTGTCCGCTCATGGTTTGCACCTCCTCCTGTCAGCAACACACATTACCACACCTTGGCTCCAATAGCTATGAAAACCGAGTGGTGAAAGTCAACAAAAAATGATGTCCGCGCCTGTGCTCCGGGCGATTCTGTCCGCAATCCTTTTCAGTTCCTTCTCGGTGAAACCCTGCCCGGATAACTGCCGGAGCAGGTTCCGAATACCGCAGAAGTCGATGTTAGCGTTGGCCTGTTTCATAACGTGTGTCCTCCTTTGTGAATTGGGTGTACCCGTTTTAAGGCGGGTGTTGGTATCATGTTTTGATAACACAAAAACGTGGGCCGTTTGGCTTTCGGGCCGAACGGCCCACGTGGCTTCTGTTATCAAAATCTTACCGAAGGACATTGTATGCCTATCCTTCGTTTGCCTGTATTCGACACTACTCCCCCAGGCGTGGGCGGCTTGACTGAGACCGCGTCTGTGCGCGTCACGGGAATCTCACCCCTCCGAGGATCTCTCCGAGCTGCCCCCATAAAAATGGCTGGACAGGAGTATCATTGTGTACTGACGGGGTTATTGCGAAACAGCTTGTCCTGCTGTTTTGTGGACGGATGGGTACCGCTCGCCGCCTTAGTTGGCCGTCTTTGATGCAGGAAATCTGCACAGGCGGGTCTTGGCGCATCCTCCAGAGTCGCTGTGGCCGTCAGGGAACGTATTTCAGTCGCCGGATGTGACCGGGCTGGCCCGGTGTTTTTCAAGGTGCAGCAGGGCGGGCTATGTATCAGCGCCCCGGGATATAGCGAACTGGGCGAGAATGCTGTTCAGGACTACCAAATCATCACCGGAGAGCATAGTTCTCAGTTTGAACAGAAGATCCTCTTGCTGCCGGGATAATGACTTTTTGTACAGGTGAAACCAGTCAGCAATTCGGACGCCGCCGTTGTGGCCTTTGGTGGTCGTGATGGGGTAAAAACAGGAAAGAGCCAGGATGTCATACCTAATGGTCCGGGTTGAGACGCCAAACCGCGCGGCCAGATCAGCCACAGTTTCAAATCGCTTCTGGCACAGCACGTCAATGATGGCGTTTCTCCGCTCTGACTGGCTCATTACTGTTCACCCCCTCTCGCTAAGTTCGATGTTTTGGAGTGTAAAGGTCAAATAGGCAAGCTCATTTCCTATTTGGAAAAGTATTCTAAAATAATAGCAAATTCAGCAAATTGCACAAAAAAGGAGGCAGCAGGGATGCTGTCTCCCTGACGATAATTGGCGGGATTTGTCGAAAAACAAGAGCGGCCTGCCTCCATAGGAAGACAGGCCGCTCAACGTTATACCCGTTGCATCGTGTTCTGATTATTCTTCTTTTCAAGTTATATCACCCCTATAACACCGAAATGCTGCCATATATTGGATTTTAACGTCAAATATAGGCATTTTAGGGGTTTGACAGGGGCAATTTAAGGGCATGATTCGATAAAATATATCAATGTTTTTCTACGGCAACGGAGTGCGCTCAACTATAAAGCGGTATCCAATACCGCGTACACTTTGGACATAGTCCTTTCCAGGTGGACCAAGCTTCTGACGTAAGTGCTTTATGCAGGACTTGACTGCTTCGTCAACTGAAAAGCGGGGCTCATATCCCCACACCTGTTCATAAAGCTGTTGTTTGGAAAATACCCGCTTATCGTGACTGGCCAAAAAAAACAGAAGGTCAAATTCCCTTCGGGACAGCTTAATGAACTTTCCTTTTAGAAAGACTGTTCGGAAATCAGGATCTATTACAAACTCTGTGCCATAAGCAACCGTCCGGACAGCCCTTTTTTCGCTTGTGGCAAAATACAAGTTGAGCAATGCATTTACTTGTGCTGCGCACTCCTGCAAATCAACCGGTTTGGTAAGGCAGGCGTTGGCGCCAGCCTCCAGCAAGGAGCAGCGATTCTTTGGATCGTTTTGGCTATATAAGGCTATAATTGGAACTGATGTAATTGCCCGAAGCGGTTTTATGATTTCTTTGCCGCCCGTATCTGTGTCAATCAGGATAAGGCTGTAATCATAGCGCAGGAAGAGATTAATTGCCTCAGAACATGAATAAGCGGTATCAATAATCATAACTGTATCACAAAGAGCAGCTTCAATTTCCGCACAAGGGTCTCGATTACTCTGGATAGTTAATACACGAATTTTCATTGGCCACGTACCTCTTAGTTTGATGTTGATAACTTGTATCTCTCTGTAGGTTGTCATGGGAGTAAAATTGTCGTCTGTTTTGAACCACTATAAACGACAATCCAGAATGGGAATAACGATCTACCTCAAAAGCAAAGCGGGTGACCTTAAGGAGGTCACCCGCTTTGCTTTTGAGGTAAATATGTGCGGTATTGACAAAAATCCTCTTGCGTAATAGTATTCTGATCTCTGCCATAACAATGGCAAATCGGGACAGGATGCAACACACAAATGAGTTCTTTCTCGTTGCGGCCGTCTATTGCGCTATCTATTCGCCGTTTTCTGCGCTTATATCAAGCTCCGACAATTTTTCTTCGGCTTCACTCCACCCAAGTTCCGCAGCGTATTGATAATATTGAACTGCCGCATCCGTATCTCCGTCGGAAAGCGCTATTTCCGCAAGCCTGCACAATGCCTGTTTCAACTCATCCGGGCCATTATTTCTGCTATTCGATAAGAATTCATCTATGGTGGATACTGCCTTTTCGTACCATTTTTTCGCTTCTGCAGCGCTCTTTTCTACCCCGTTGCCTTCTTCATATAAAAGCCCAAGAAAATATGCGGCGGAAACATCACCGGCTTCAGCGGCTAACTGGAAACACGCGGCTGCCTCGGCAGCGTTTTGCGCGACCCCTATGCCGTCACGATACATCAATCCGGCATATCGCATACCTTTGAAGTCAGGGTTTTCAGCTTCGGCGGAAAGACGATAGTATTCCAACGCTTTCTCATAGTCCTGCTCCACTCCGTTTCCCTGCTCATACATTCTGCCAAGATCTGTGTACGCTCTGCCATTTCCAGACTCACCATCCGCCAAGAGCCTGTCTGCCCTTGATTGCGTCTGCTGAGTCTCCTGGGGCGTTGCCGTCTCCGCAGGCTCGGGTTCCGCACTGTTCACAGGCCCGGTGGTCCTTGCGTCCTCACTGCCCGCGTTGCCGCACGCTGCCATAGAGAACGAAAGGGCAAGTGTCAATAGCATGATCATGATTTTTGTTTTCACAGGTGCATTCCTCCTCAGGATGTTTCTTCAAGGAAGGCTTGCCGGAAATTGACCCAAAGCCTGTCGCAGGCAGTGAGGACGGCCACAATTCCTTCTTTGGAAAGCTCATTATAGTGAATACCGGCTTCCACAACGGCGGCATGGGCACCAAGCTCTTTGAGCCGTTCACACCACAGTGCGCTGACCGCGTCATCTCTGTGACCGGGAAAGCATATGGTCTGTATTTTCCCGTCCGCGGACAGAATGCTGACCGCGCCGATATGCGCTTGGTCGCCTCCATAGACACTGATGTGGATGTCCTCTCCTACGCGATACGAAAGAACGTGGAGCTCCCGGTCGAGAGCGCTCTCCGTATTCCGATACAGCCCGCTGTTCATTACAGGCCCTCCCAAGAGAAGCTCTCAGTCTCCAGCTCAAATTGAGACAAAAGCCTGGCGACCACCTGGCGGGTGCAGTCATCCACGGCCTGCGGATGCTGATAGTAACTGAGCATTGGAGGAACAATGACCGCGCCCATTTGACTCAGCCCGTAGAGGTTGCGCAGGTGGATGGTGCTCATGGGACTCTCACGTGCAGCCAGCACCAGCTTTCGCCGTTCTTTCAGGCAGACGTCCGCCGCGCGAAGCAGCAGATTGTCCGAATAGCCGGAATAAATACCTGCCGCCGTTTTCATGCTGCATGGAACGACGATCATTCCCATGGTGCGGAAGCTGCCGCTGGCGATAGACGCGCCGATTTCATCGCACTGATGCAGCACCGAGACAAGAGACCGAAGATCCTCCCACGTCATCCCACACTCCTGCTGAAGCGTCAGTTCCGCGCCGCGGGTGAGCACAAGGTGGCTCTCTACCTCCGGATGGTAACGATGAAGCTGCCGAAGCAGCTCCACCGTAAGCGGCGCACCGCTGGCCCCGCTCATGCCGATAATCAGACATTCAGCCATGGAGCCACCTCTCCGGGTCCAGCTCCAAAAAAGGAGCGCGGACAAAACGCTCCTTCAGCGCAAAGGGGACGGTGCAGTCAAAGATGGTCTTGGTACTGCAGCCCACGTCCCGGATAGAGGCGGTATAGGTGGGATCGCTGCTGGGATCCAGCGGATGGCACCGCACACCGGGAATTGTGATGATATCGGCGTCCCCCTGAAAGCGTGTGTTCATTGCCCAGAGAACGTCATTGGTATCAAAGATATCCACATCTTCATCCACCAGGATCACGTGTTTCAACTCAGGGAATGCGGAAAAAGCCAGCAGGGCCGCCTGCCTCTGTTTCCCCTCGTCGGTGTGTACGGTCTTTTTGCACTGGAGGATCGCCATGTATTTCCCGCCGCCTGAACGGTGGGCATAGCAGTTGAGCACCTTACCGGGGAGCGCCTTGTCGATTAGGTTTAAGATCGACGCCTCAGTGGGAATACCGGCCATGTTGACGTGTTCTTCACTGGGACCGATACAGGTCTGCATAATGGGGTGGTTCCGATGTGTCACGGCCTTCACCTTGATCAGCCAGCACTCGTGGGAGGCGCGACCGTTGTAGCCGGGAAACTCCGGCATCGCAAATCCGGTGTGGGAATTCTGATCCTCAACCACATGATTACTTCCGGGCAGAATCTCGCCCTCTATGACATATTCTGCGTTGGCAATGGCATTTTCCTGAATCGAGACACAGGGACACAATTCCACGGGGTGCCGGCGAAGCGCCCCGGCAATGCTCAGTTCATTAAAGCCCAGCGGCGTCGTGGGCGGCTCAAAGCAGGACGTCACGCAGATGGCCGGGTCCACACCGATGGAGATGGAGATGGGCAGGCTCCAGCCAAGTTCCGTACACCGCTCCGCCATGGCTCCGATGTGCCGGGACCCGGGCTGCAGAAAGATGGAAAGCTCATCCTTCCCCTGAATACACATCCGATGGATTGTCACATCCGAAAGACCGGTGTCCGGATGGGTGGCGTAACACATCCCAAGGGTGATATAAGGCCCAGCGTCCACCGGCGTATTGGTGGGCGCGGGAACCAGCCGGAACAGATCAAAATCCGGGTCTGAAGCCAGATGGACGACCTCCTGACAGGGGGCGGGCCGGTCAACCACCACAGGCGGGATCGGGTCGTTGGCGCACTTACGGACCAGATGGCCCAATTCCTCCTTTTTACAGCCGAACAGATCAGCGACCCGCTCCCTGCTGGCCAGAAGGCCGATGACGACACCGGCGTCCGGGTGGCCTTTTACATTGTGAAACAGCATGGCCGGGCCGTCCACAGTGGTCGGGCGCTTAACCGTCCCGCCCGCGCCCACATAGCGGTAAACGCCGGAAAGCTCGGCCTTTGGGTCTACCTCTACCCGGGTCTCCACCAACTGGCCGGGTTTCTCCCGAAGCGCGTCCAAGGCATCCCTCAGAGATAATATTTGTGTCCGATTTCTCATTTGTCTCCTCCGTCCGTACCGGGTTATGCGCCGTACAGCCTCCGCGCATTGCCGCCCAGAATCAGTTCCTTTTCTTCCTCGGATATATCAAGTGACCTGACATGGTCAGGGCCGCCGGTCATCCATACCTGTTTGACCGGATAAGAGGACCCATAGACGATATGATCTGCGCCCAGGATCTTGACGGACAGTTCCAGGGGCTCTTTCCCCCACGGCTGCGCATGGGACAACTCAAAGTAAATGTTTTCCGCCAGATATTTCTTAATGGCCTCGGTGTTTGTGTCGAACCGCCCGCCGCCGGAGTCCCGGGGCATCAGCATATCCTTGAAGGTAAAATATCCGCCCCCCAGCATGGAGTGGATTAGCTTCACATTAGGAAGCTCCGCGAACATCCCGGAAAACAACTCCCGTCCGATGGCCGTGATCTGGTCCTGGCATCTGCCAAAGCTCCGGCGGAGATTGTTGTACTCCACGATGGAAGCGCAGTCCACCGGGACCGGCGTGTGATGGACGTAAACGGGGATCCCCAGGGTGTTGACATGCCGGAACATGGGTCGGAACATGGGGTCGTCCAGATAGTGGTTCCCGTAATGGGCGGACATCTGAACGCCGCGCATCCCCAACTCGTTGACACAGCGGTCCAGCTCCGCAAGGCTGGCCGCGTCCCCATAGGGCGGGACAACCGCCAGGGCCTCCATCCTCCCACCGCTCTCCCTGGCGTGCTTTGCGGCCGCGTCGTTAAAAAGGCGGCACAGCTCCAGGCTCAACCATTCCTGACAGCCAGGGAGCTTCAGGATCGCCTTGTCCACGCCAGCGGCGTCCATATCGGCAAGCTGCCGCTTCATGGCGTAGTCGTTCTGAAAGTAGTCCAGATTAGGACAGCCCAGCGGCTTTTCAATGCGAAAAGCCCAGCCGTTTTCCGTCTCCTCCGCAAAGGCGCGGACACCGTATTCTCTGGGGACGCAGCGCAGAAAAGCCTCCCGCACATCCGGGTCTGTAAAAAGCTCCTCCGGGAGCCAGTAGACATTGGCGTCAATGACCATCTTGATTTCCCTCCTGTATCACATTTGTTATCGCACCGATCAGCGCTTCCGCAGCCCCGGGCATCAGGTTGGAGCCCTGTGCCTCGTAAGTGCCCCGTTGAAAAGCGTCCCGCTCGGGCAGGCACTTCATCTCTCCGTTTGTCAGCGTCATCAGGATGGTCCGCTGGTCTCCGCAGGCAGTCAACAGCAGCCGCCCCGCTTCCGCTGTCAGCTCCGGGCGCACCATGACAAATACGGTCCCGCCCAGGCGGAAAACGTCCGCCGTCAGTTCCGTATCGCCCTCAGGCGTGTGCGTCAGCTCCTTCATGAGCCTGCGCGGACCGCCTTTCCGGCGGGGCCAGCGCAAAGAGCAGCGGGCCCATTTGCCATCGGAGATCTCCTCATCGCAGGCAATCTGCTCCACGATCTTTTTCGCGTCCTCACACATTTGGGCGCCCTGACGCTCGGCATAGGCAAAGCCCTGCTCAGGCCCTTCGTCAATCTCCCGAACCTCTCCCTGAGCAGTGACCTCCTGCTTTAAAGCGGACTCTCTCGGGATCTGATTGCCGCCGGCGCTTACCGAATAAATCACCGGCACACCGTAGTCATCCTCCATTTGTTCGCAGAACGCTCCCGCGACTTCGGAGGAGATCAGGCGCTTGTTTTGCTTGCGGCCCGCATTGTCGATCGCCGCGGGTTTCATGCCAAAGCTGACAAAAATGCCTTTAAGCTTTCCGGCAGTGTCGTTGACCCGCAGTACAGTCATGGTATGGTTGGAATAGCCGCTGTCATTGGCGCCAAGCCACCAGCCAAAGGGAGTCTGCACATCACAGTTCACATTTACATCGCACTCGCCGCTTCCCCAGCTCAAAACCGCGTTGGAAAGGTCCTGCTTCGTCTGGGCAATGGCCTCCTCTACCGCGCGGTCTGTCACACGGTGGTAAATTTCCCGTTTGCGCAGATCCTCCGCGGTAGGTTCCGGACGCAGATGAGGCGGGCCCATGGGTCCGGGCTCGTGAGGTGTCGTGAAGGCGTGGGTCATCTGTACCACCACCTGCTCCACCGGGATGCCAAAAGCGCTGCTGATCTTCTCGCGCCAGCCTTGAATGGAGGTACGGGGGATGATCACCAACTCCGCTTCCAGCAGCGCAAACGCCGTATCTTCCAGCCGCAAAAGCATAAGCCGCATATGCGGATTGTCATGCACACCGCAAAAGCCCTCTACCGGGAACAGCTCCTCCGGGAAACAGATCGTGCCTTTGCCAAAACCTGCTTTGATCGCTGTCGTCATAGGTGACCCTCCTTATTTTGGGTTTCCTTGGGCGCGGAACTGTCCACCACCCTGTCGGCACCCACCGGGGCAGGCCCATCGCGGTTCAAGACCATCCCGCAGTGCAGCCGCATGGAACAGGCGCACTGGCTGCGCATCTGGCGTGGTTTTCCACACATACAGCGCAGTGAATTTGCTGACGCAGGCCCGCTGAATCCATTGGAACATCTCGGTTGTCGTCAATACGGCATCGCACCGGTGGGACCGTTTCGCGGCAGTACAGCCGGAAATATATACAATAAACAGTTCTTCCCTTGGTACATCCGGGAAATATTCCAAAACCTTTTTGTAAAAAATGGTCTCCGGTTCCCTTGTGTGGGCCACGTCCCGGAGCATATGCGCCGGGCAGCAGGTGCCCGGACTATCCAGCTCGACCAGGGCTGTTTCACGCAGCCCGGTCAGGTCGAACACCTCATAGGCCCCCGCCTTTTTACAAACGGCGGTCAATCGGTCAAAATCGTTGTGATCCGCCTGCGCCCCAAAGAATCTGCCGATATTGTGCGCCGTCTCCGGCATAATCCCGAGGACGATTTTCTTCTTATTGTTCCGCGCTCTCCACAGCAGGTCGGTATCGTCCTTCACGAACAGCGCCCCGGTGGGACAGCTTCGCACACACTGGCCGCAGCCCGTGCAATCGCTGTCTGCGATGGAGACTACCGCGCCAACCTTCGTCCCCGCGGCCCGGTTCATAGGGCCGATGACGTCCAGCCCCTGCCTTTGGCAGGCGGCCACACACCTCCGGCACAGAACGCACTTGGAGGGGTCCCGGACGATACACTCTCCGCTCTCGTCGGCGTTGCGGGGGTGGTAGACCTGGCTGTAGGGTCGGTCATCCACACCATACCGCCGCAAGAGTGCGTGAAGCTCACAGAAGGTGTAGTTGGGACAGTATTCGCAGTCCATGCGATGGTTCCGGCACAGCAGATCCAGCGTCCGTTTCCGGGAATCCACTGCCTTCTCACTCTCTGTCTGAATTACCATACCCTCCCTTGCAGGGGTAGCGCAGGCGGGGGTCAGCCGGGGCATACCCTCCACTTCCACCACACACATCCGGCAGGCGGCGGGACGGTTCAGGTCTTTTAAGTAACACAGGGTGGGAATGGAGATACCGGCGTTCCGCGCCGTCTCCAGAATGGTGTCGCCTTCCCGGAAGGTTACAGCCTGACCATTAATATTACACACAGGCACAGGGCTCCACCTCCTTGCACAAGGTCTCAAAGTCCGCCGGGAAGGCCCGCCGGGCGGTGACAAATGCCGTGGGGGCCGCCTGGCCTAAGGCGCACCGGGCGCTTTGGCCAATGTAGGCCGCCATCTCGTCCAATTCCGCCAGCACTTCCGGTTCGGCGGCGCCAGCGATCAGCTCGTCCAGCAACTCCGTCATACGTTCCAGCCCAAAACGGCAGGGGGCACACATCCCGCAGCTTTGACCCGCCAGAAATGAGATGCTCTCCCGGCACAGCGCCGCCGCTGATTGCGTTTTATCAAAACAATGGATGCTGGCGGTGCCCAGGGCCAGACCCTTTTGACGGCAGCCAGCATAATCCAGCACCGTGTCCAGCGCACCAGGCCCCGCAAAGCCGCCGGTGGCCCCGCCGCCCAGTTGGATGCCCTTGAGGTCTTTGCCGGGAGCGATGCCCCCCGCCGCGTCAATGGCCTCCTGCAGGGTCACGCCCTGGGGCAGCTCATAGACGCCGGGATCAGCCACACACCCGGAAAGCGTATATAATTTGGTATTGACGGCGTTTTCGTCGGACAGGACCAGGGCGGTGACGGCGGCGAAGCTCTCCGCGTTGTTGACGATGGTAGGCTTGCCGTGCAAACCGCACACACCGGGGTAGGGAGGCTTTAGCCTCGGCTCGGAGCGTTCGCCTTCCAACGCCTGGAGCAATCCAGTCTCCTCGCCGCTGACATAGGCTCCGCCGCCCAGAACAGCAGTCAAGTGGAACCGTTTCCCGGAGCCAAGGACGTCATCTCCCAGCACGCCCTTTTCGTATGCCGACTCAACGGCCCGTTTGACGCACCGGTAAGCATTTTCATACTCCGCCCGGACATAGAGAAAACCTGCCTCAATGCCTGTAGCCAGAGCGCACAGCGCCATCCCGGCGATGACGGCAGAGGGGGCGTGGGTCAGCAGGGCAGCGTCCTTGTAGGTGTACCCCTCTCCCTCACTGCCGTTGCAGACCATGTACTTTTCCTCCGCCTGGGTATCGGCGGTCAGCTTCCACTTGGCTGCCACCGGGAATCCGGAACCGCTGCGGCCCAATATGCCGCCTTGTTCCAAAAGGGCGAGGATGTCCAGGTGTTCGTCAACGGTCCGGCGGACGGCCCTGTACTCCGGGTCGCCTGCCAGCATAGGCCCACTATGAGGGGCGGCGAACAGATCTTCCTCTACCGCACCGTCGTCCATCCCGTTGAAGACGGAGAAGAAGGTAGCCACTCCCGCTGCCCGGGACAGGGGTAAACGCAGGGCTTCCGCGATCTCCTTTTGCCGCTCCAGCTCAACGTCGCCAAACCGCCGTTTTGCCTCGTGGAGGACAGCCAGCAGGGATGCACCCTGCTCCGAGCACTCCCGGAGAAATTCAAGCCATTGCTGCTCCATCATCGGTTATCCTCCTTTCTCCAGCCATAGGGCGGCAGGAAGTAGCTTTTTTCGGGAGCCTCTTTTTCCCCAAGACGGAAGACCTCGCCGGTCTCTTTCCGCTTGAAGAAGATGCGCTGGTTGATGGGCAGGTTCATCTCCAGCGCCCCGGTACGGCACACCTCCACGCAGCAACCGCAGTACCAGCACTCGTCCGGGTAAGCCACCACCGGAGGCTGGCCGGGAACGTGATTGGGGAGAATGGTTTGCATCCGGCAGATGTTGGCGCAGGCGTTGCAGCCCACGCACACATCGGCGTGGATGGTCACCGCCCGGGTGGGGCCGGTGGGGTTTGGAAATACAAACGTGTCAGCCATGATTTTCCTCCTCTCTCCGGAAACACAGCTTTCTCGCTTCATCGGCGCGGCACAGCTCGTAGTTTTTCAAATAGCTGTCCGCGCAAGGCGCTTTGAGCCAGTATTGCGGTTCATCGGTTCGGGTCAGCACCTTCCCGTCCTCAAGACGGCAAAAGAGATAGGTGTCCTCGGGCAGCCGCTCCCGCTCCATGTTGAGCTTTAATTTGCACCCGTGAAGATACATCTCCGAGATGGTCAGCCTGGTATCACATTCCAACACTCTGGCCAATTCATGAGGATTACGGGCATAGGTGTGCTGCGCCTCGTTATTGCGGATAGAGCCGATCCAGTGCAGGCCCTGCGTCAGGATTGCATCGGTTTTAAACTCGGAGCAGCACTGCTGCATCACTCTCGTTGAGCCTGCCCACAGTTCCTTCCAGGAGACAAAATCCAGATCCGTCCCTTTCTGGAAACGGATGATCGGCGCATAGTTCTTTGCGGCCTCCGCCAACACAGTGTCATGGTCGATCTCCCCAGGAGTTTTGCCCTCCGCGAACTCGGCGGCCCGGTTCCCGGCGTAAAGGCCGGACACGCAGGCGTAGGAGCTGCCCTCCAAGCCGCTGTTGGCCCCGGCCGCGAACAGTCCGGGAACCGAGGTCATCAGCTTCCAGTCCACGGCGGGCTGGGCCTGCATCCCAAAGGACTCGCTTCTCCAGCTGGCGCAGGCGTTTGGGTCCCCATGGAACCAACCGCCGTTGTTGTACCCCTCTGGAGTCATGATAGGTGCCATCAGCATATCTTTATCCGGATCAAACCCCATCCGTGTGTAGAGGTCAAAGATTGTATACCGTGTCTTGCCCTCGTTACCGATCATCATACCCCAGATGCTTCGGCGCTCATCTTCCGGCATCCCGGATAGATCGGCCCAGAGGGGCAGCTCAAATTCACCGCTCCGAATACGGTCCGGCAGGTCATGGATGAGTCCGGGCGTTTTGGCGTGCTTATATACATCGCTGATCGTGGAGCCGCAGTATTCCTGGGAAGCGGCGGGGAGGTTTCTCTGATCGATACTGGTTAAAATGTTTCCGTCTACATCTTCCCAAGGAATAGGTTTGCCATTGTTATCCACAATGGTGCAGGGGAACCATGTGTTATGCGGATTCCCTACGCCAAAGCGGGGCCACGCGAAGGGTGAGGGATTTCCCTCCTTGCCGTTGCGGAACATCCCGTCGATCTCCGCTCCTGCCTGCCAGGCCATTGCCAGCCCCTCGCCCACTTCATTGGGATCCCAGCGCCAGCTGTTGCCAGTGAGTTCCATATTGCAGGTCCAGATAGTGCAGGAATACCCGCAGCTTAAAATGACCGCCGGGGCGTGGAACACAAACATTTCCCCGGTCTCCAGAGAGAAGCCTGACGCGCCGGTGACAGCCGCGCCTGACCGGTTCCCCTCGGTATAAAGCCGGTTGACCATGACCCGCTCAAAGAAGCGCACACCCTGCTTTTTCATCTCCTGATAGAGCACTGGCTTCAGGTATTGTCCGCCCCGCAGCTTTACCGCGATCAAATCCTTGTAGTTATAGGCTTTGTACAGGTTGGTCTTTCTGTCGATGGTGGCGGCACCTTTCAAATCATCCAGATCCGCCTCGATGGGAAGACCGATCTCCTTGAGCAGCAGGAGCGCCTCCCAAGTCCCCTTGACGGCGATATAGTCCCGGTGGCCCATACGTCCCTTGGTATTGCCCTTCATCAGATTTTCCTCAGGCGTCATTGGGCTGTCGGGATTGGACAGGAGATTGTTCCAGTGATCCATCCCTGCACCACCACAGCCACTGCGTTTGATCGCTCCCTTGTCCACAACCGCCACCTTTGCGCCGCGCCTGGCAGCGGCGATGGCCGCGCAGCTGCCTGCAAGGCCTCCGCCCACCACGAGAACATCTACATTCACATGGGTGATTTTTCCGTATTTCAGCTCGTAAGGCCAGCGAAAACTGGTCTGGTCATACCCTGTCTGGCTTGTCATATTGCCGCACTCCCATCTGAAAAAGAAAGCTCAGAGGGGGCTTTTATTGGCTCCCCCCCTGAGCTTGTTGGTCAAGGTTTCTTATTTATCGCATCCATCAAATTGCTGCTGGTTTGCGTGAAGGTGTCTGCGCTCTTTAGCCGTTGGGGCCGCCGGGACCACCGTTGGGGCCGCTTTCGCCAAACTGCTCAAAGACCGTGGGCTCAAAGGTGCCCTCGCCGGTGATCTGGACGGTGAAACCATCCGGGAACGCCCAGTCGCCCTGGTCGGGAGCGGGATCCATGGGGCCGCAGACAATCTTGTCGCCCTCAACAGCGGCTTCCTTGCCGGCATACTCCTTCACACCGCCGAAAGGATTGTCCTCAGAGAGAGTGAAGCTGCCGTCCCCGTTCAGAGTGAGGGTCCAGATGATATGGGCATCGACCATTTCCTTGTAGTCATCATAAATGTACGTTCCGGAGGTTGCCGCATCGCCCTCGTCCTGGGGACCACCGGGGCCGCCAGCGGGTTCGCCGTCCTCACCTTCCTCGCGGCCAAAGACTTCATCACTGATGGACTCGGGCTGGAAGGTCATGTCGTCAACAGAAACCAGGATGGAAAAGCCGGTAGGATAGGCCCAGTCGCCCTCCGTAGTGGATTTATCCGGATCCATGGCGCCGCAGTTCACGCGATTGCCGTCGGTTTCACTGGTCTGACCAGCATACTCCTGAACGCCAATGAAGGGATTGTCCTCGCTGAGTGTATAGCTGCCGTCCTCGTTCAGGGTGAAGTTCCAAACAATGCTGAAGTCCATGTCGGCTTTGTAGTCGTCAAAGACATAAGTGCCGGGGACGACGGAGCCATTGGCGTCATACTCCAGGCTGACGGCCTCGCTGGGCTCGTCGGCACTGTCGATAAAGGAATTCACCAGGTCGCCGGTGTCACCTTCCGCCGAAGGGGCTTCGCTGGGCTGCTCGGAGGGCTTTTCGGCAGAGTTGCCGCAGCCGGCGAGCATGGTGCACAGAAGGGCGCACCCAAGCAGCAGGGCCAAGAGCTTCTTTGTAATCTGTTTCATTTTTGTTCCTCCTCAAAATTGTTGTTGCAAATCAAAGTTATCCTGATAAACCTTGATGTATTGCCTTAGTTGCTTTCTCTCCAGCCCTGATTGACGAAGTTCAGCCAAGGCCAGTTCATGTGATCTCCCCAGCCGCCTACGGCCTGGGAAAGCGCGAAGCCATCAGACGGGATCAGTGCGGTCTTTCCCAGCTCAGCCCTTCTGACCGTACAGGACGGGTTCATCTTAAATGTGACCGATGCTCCATTGAATTCCGCCTTGACCTGGTGCTGCGTGCAGTAAAGGACGTGACCCAGCAGCTGGGGATCCGTATCATTGTAGATAGTAGCCGCTGCTTCGTCAGTCGTCACGGCAAAGCTTCCATCGCTGTTTTCAACCAGCCACGCCTTATTTCCATCTTTGCTGTAAGAATAGCTGTACGCGCCGGATACGTTGGCCAGGTCGTCAATGCTGATGCTCTTGATATTTTCCACGCCGTAAATGCTCTGGCAGGTGACCGTGCCGTCCTGATTAGAGCCGCCGCCGGTCTGAACCCGGTAGGTGTAGACCGAAGCAATATCCCAGGTGTTTTCCAGCGTACCGTCGTACCCGTTCACCTTGTCTCCATTTACCGAGATGGTCATGGTCGTGTAAACCGGAGCGTAGGACCAATAGATCATGTTCACGGCAATTTGGGTGGTGCTTCCATCAGAAAAGACGCTGTACTCGCCATCCGGCATCTGCTCACCGTTATCCAGCTTGAGCATCCCGGTGTTCGGCGTCAGCACATATTGATCCTCCGGGAAGACATCGGTATATTTTCCGGTCAAAGTGATGGTGATGTCGTCCGCTGTCAGCGCGGAGGCATCCACCCCCGCGGGCCAGCTGATGTAGAAGTTATCGGTGGCATCATAGCCCTCCTGCGGAAAGTCACACAGGATCGGTTTGCCATACCCCGCATTGTCTACCCAGCTCCATACAGGTTCTTTTTGGACGTCGGGGGTATTGGCAAGAGACACCTTTTGAGGTTCTGTGAATTTCAGCTTGTTAATGGTTGCCACGCCCCAGGTGGCATTGTCCTGGGAAAATTCCCGACCATAAATGTAGACCTTTGCCCGGAAGTAGCCCGGGGCCAGCTCCTTACCGTCATAGGTGATGCCCCGGACGGACAGATTGAACGTATAGAGACCGTTCCCATCGCCTCCCTGGGCGCTCCACTCCATGCCGCCCAAGCTCACCTCATAGGAAGGGTCGTTGACCCAATTCAGGTCACTGTCATGCAGATGGTAGGTCAGCTCCCCGTTGGCAAATTCGCCGTCCAGGGCCACGCCATTGAACTGGAAGTCCTCCGGGTAGTAGCCGTCGCCCTCGTCCAGCTGCACATAGGCATTGCTGATGTCAATCAGCGCCGGGTCAGGCGTCTTGCCATCGGCCAGAGTGATCGTCATAACAGCCGATGTGTTCGGATCATAGGTCACATCGTTGTCGGATTCCCTGGGGATACAGGTGCCTCCGTTGGTGTTACCCCAGCCGTACAGATCGCTCTCTACTGAGATGGACGCAGCCTTGCTGTACCCGTCATCGGATGGTGTCTCTTCGGCATTTCCACACCCGGCAAGACCCAGAAGCAAAATTGCCGCACAGAGAAGAACTCCTTTTTTCAGCTTCATGTCCACCATCTCCTTCCTTACTCAAATTTCTTTGTGATGTCAAACATAATGCTGGTACCCGCATATTCCACTCTCCGCATATTTTCCGGGGAGACCGGGGCACTTCCGCCCCTGTCCTCCGGGTGTGGGGCCATGCGGTCATAGATCGTTCTGGTTTCGTTGGGATCCGAATCCATCATACCGGGAGGGGGCCCCTTGGGGCCACCCTTGGCCGGCCCCAGATCGGGCTGCTCCAAAGCATACCGGGCGCAGGCAAGACAGGCATCGAAGAAGGCTGCCTTCATCACAAAAGCTCCCCCGTAGAGCGTATCGAATTCGCCGCGATACTGATCGATCTTCTCCAGATTCTCCAGCCAGCTCTTCAGGCCGCCGTTAAGCCGCTTGCCCATGGGCATGAACTCGTCTCCGGAGAACAAGATGCGCTCCTTTTTATCCAGGAACACCATGCTGCTTTCGGCGTGATCTGGGATGGACAAGGCCAGCAAATCCCTGCCCTTCAGGGGAACGATGCCGTCATCCGGCACAACGGTAATGGGGTAGTCCCGGGGAAAGTCCATCCCAGCGAAGCTGGGGAAGGGGATGGTGGCCAGCGGAACTGCGGTTTCGGACATATAGGCCATCTCAAAGTAGCTGTTGTTCGCCGTGTGATCGAAATGGTGATGGGTGTTGGCAATTCGCCGCACCGGCTTTTGCGTCAGGGTCTGCATGAATTCCCGAATGTTCCCTGCGCCATAGCCGGAGTCGATGGCCAGCGCCTCATCGTCCCCTTCCAGAAGATAGGAAGCGTCGCCGCTGGAGATAATCCGCCAGGTACCCGGCGCGATCAACTCGGGCCGGAAATAGGGTTCGTCCATGCGGGACAGCGATCCGTCCTGGTTCTTGATCCAAATGTCGTGCTTACACGAAAAATCTATCATTTTTGTTCTATGCTCCATTTAATCGTTGATTTCTTTTACCCGGCAGCAGGAAACGAAGTGATCCTTTTCCACCTCTTCCAGCACCTGGGGCTGGAGACAGGCTTCTGTCGCATAAGGGCACCGCTTTGCAAACCGGCATCCGGGCTGTGGGTTGATCGCCGAAGTGATTTCACCCTTCAGCAGAATCCGCTTCATGGGGTGGTCGATGTCGGTGGAGGGGATGGCCGACAGCAGGGCCTTGGTATACGGGTGGAGGGGACGCTCAAAGAGCTGATTGGCGGGACTGGTCTCCACCAGCTGGCCCAGATACATGACGCTAATGTCGTCCGAAATGTGCTTGACTACGGACAGGTCGTGGGTCACGAACAGGTAGGTCAGCTGTTTTTCCTCTTGCAGATCCATCAGCAGGTTCAGCACCTGGGCCTGGATGGAAACGTCCAAAGCGGAGACAGGCTCGTCGCACAGGATAAAGTCCGGATCCAGCGCGATTGCCCTGGCGATGCCGATACGCTGCCGGCGGCCGCCGTCCAGCTCGTGGGGGTAGGCATAGCGCAGGCGATCCTCAATACCCACCCGATCCATCAGCTCCTGCACCCGCTCGTCAATTTCCTGCTTAGAAAACCGCTTGGACTCCTTCAGCGGTTCCCGGATGACCTCATCCATGGAGTAGCGGGGGTTCAGGGAGGCGTAGGGGTCTTGGAAAATGATCTGCATCCGCTCCCGGATTTTTTTCAGATCCTTGCCTTTCACATTGGTAATGTCCTGTCCATCCAGAAGGATCTGGCCGTCCGTGGGTTCATGAAGCCTAATCATGGTTCGGCCCAGGGTGGACTTTCCGCAGCCGGATTCGCCGACCACGCCCATGGTCTTGCCCTTTTTGATCTTCATGGTCACATCGTCCACGGCATGGTTGGTTCCGGCCGGCACGTAGAAATACTTTTTCAGATGTTTGATCTCCAATAAAGTAGACATCATCAACCCTCCTTTTGCGCCCGCAGGCACTGGCAGAAGTGTCCCGGCGCGATCTCAACACTGGGGATGCTGCCCTGCCGACACGCCTCGGTGGCATATTGGCATCTGGGGGCAAACACGCATCCCTTCGGGAGGTTCGTGGGATCGGGGGGCATACCCAGGATCGGCTTGAGCCGCGGGGAAGAGTCGTTCAGTTTGGGAATGGAGTTAAACAGCCCCTGGGTGTACGGATGGGCCACGTGCTTGAAAATATCCTCTTTCGTGCCACTTTCCACGATATGACCCGCATACACGACTGCCACCTTGTCGCAGGTCTCGGCCACGATACCCAGGTCATGAGTAATCAGGATCATGGCGGTATTGAACTGATTCCGCAGATCCCGAATCATGTCCAGCACCTGGGCTTGGATCGTCACATCCAATGCGGTGGTGGGCTCATCAGCCAGTAGTAGCTCCGGGTTGCAGGCAAGCGCCATGGCGATGACCACCCGCTGCTTCATACCGCCGGAAAACTGGTGGGGAAATTCGACATACCGCTCCGCGGGGATACCCACCATCTCCAGCATCTCAACCGTGCGCTGCTTGGCTTCTTCCTTTGTACAGTTGTTGTGGAGGGCAACCACCTCGGTGATCTGCTTGCCCACCGACATGACAGGGTTCAGTGCGGTCATAGGATCCTGGAAGATCATTGAGATCTTGTTGCCCCGGATCTTGAGCATCTCCTTTTCCGGGATGGTCAGCAGGTCCTGACCTTCCATGAGGATCGCACCGCTTTTTACGCGGGCGGGAGGCTGGGGCAGGATGCGGAGGATTGCCTTGGCTATGGTAGTTTTTCCGGCGCCTGTCTCGCCGACCAGCCCCAGGGTTTCGCCCCGATCCAGAGAAAGGCTGATACCGTTAACCGCCTGCACGATGTCGCCGTCGGAAGTATACTCCACGACAAGGTCTTTCACTTCGATAAACTTTTGCTCTGCCATGTGTATCCCTCCTACTTCTTCAGTTTCGGATCCATCGCGTCACGCAGCCCATCACCAAAGAGGTTGATGGCCAGAACAACAATGGCGATCATCATGCCGGGGAAGATCATCATGTGGGGGTAAAGCGTGGAATAGCTTCTGGCCGCCGAAATCATGGCACCCCATTCGGGAACGTCTGCCGGGATACCCAGGCCTATGTAGCTGAGACCAGCCGCTCCCATAATGGTTCCGCCCATGGACATCGTTGTGCCCACGATGGTAGGGGAAATAATGTTGGGGAGCATATGTTTGAACATGATTTTGGCCTTGGAGCAGTTGTAGGATTGGGCCGCCTCCAGATACTCCATTTCACGTTCCTTCAGACACATGGCGCGCGTACTCCGGATACTCATGGGAATGCCGCCGATGGACATGGCCAGGATGGTGTTGAAAAATCCAGCGCCCAGGGTGGTGGAGATCACGATGGCCAGCAACTGCCCGGGGATCGCCTGCCATACATCACACACCCGCATAAAGAAGTTATCCACGGTGCCGCCCAGGTACCCAATGATGGTTCCGCAGACGGTGCCAATGAGGGCCGTAAAAACTGAACCGATAAAGCCCAGCGCCAAGGAATATATGCCGCCATAGATGATGCGGGCGAAGATGTCCCGGCCAAGGTCGTCAGTGCCAAACCAATGAGCTGCCGAGGGACCCTGGAACTGCTCAGCCAGATGCATCTCATTGGGGCTCAGCCCCGGCAGGAGCCGGCCGAAAACACTGATCAAGACCAGAAGGATCATAATGACCATACCCACGACCGCAACCCTATCCTGCATCAGGCGATGCCACACCATTACAAAGTTGGACTGTTTTTTCCTTCTCTTGACGGGACCTGCCGCAATCTCTTTTTCTGAAACCTTTACATCAGCCATGTTTCTTGCCGCCCCCCTTGCCGTAGGATACATATTGCGCTTTGATGCGCGGGTCGATGAGGCCGTAGGCCAGGTCTACCAGGAGCACAGCCGTAGCGGAGAAGATGGCCAGGATCAGTACGCATCCCCGCACCACGGGGTAATCCAGGTTGTTGATGCCGTCCAGCATATACATACCTACACCAGGGAAGGAGAACACGGTCTCGATAATGACTGTTCCGGAAATGACCATTCCGAATTGACCGCCCAGCTGACTCAGGATGGGGATGAGGGCATTGGGCAGCATATGCTTGTAGGTCACTTTAGTAGAGGCAAGGCCCTTGGCCCTGGCAGTCGTGACGAAGTCCGCCCGGATCGTTTCCAGCACCGCGCTGCGCGTCATACGCAGATTGTTGGCGATGCCGCCCAGGGCGCCCGCGATCACCGGCATGACCCAATACTGCCAGTCCATGAATGGCGCACCCGATATGCCCATTGGCGGGAGCCATTCCAGTCTCTGCGCGAAGAGCTGAACCATCAGAAGGGCCAGCCAAAAGCCGGGAATGGCCACGCCGATCATGGCCAGGATCGAGATCAGATGGTCGATCCAGCTGTTTTGGTGCAGCGCACAGCTGACACCCAACGGGATTCCCAAAAGGACGTTAATTCCTAAGCAGAGCAGCCCCAGCCCCAGCGTTCGGGGCAACCGCAGGGCAAATCCGCGGCTGACCGAAGCTCCACTGATATAGGACTCACCCAAATCCAATTTGAGGAATGTATTGTAAAGGTAATTTCCAAGCTGTACGACATACGGGTCATTCAATCCCAACCGGTCCCTGTATGCTTCACGTTCCTCGAGGGTGGAGCCTGCCCCCAAAGAGACCAGGGCGGGATCTCCCGGAATGAAATACATGATCGTGAAGATGATGATGGCCACGCAAATAATGATTGCTACCAATGCCAGAAGGCGCTTGGCTATATATCTGCCCATGGCGTTTCCTCCTTAAAGAGTAAGTTATCTGTGATTCATCTTTCTCACTTCGTGTAGACAAAGGCACCGGGCAGGAAGACGGACTTGTCGTTGAGCCAAAGGCTGCTGACCTCATCACCATGGTAGGCGATATAGGTAATGGGGCTGTAGAGACCCTCAACGAGCGCGTTGTCCACAGTTTCCTTCCAGAAAGCATCCATGTCCTCTTGGGTCGCATCCAGCTGGAGGCAGTTCTGAAGCAGCTGCTGATAGTTGGTATCATCATACCGTCCCTCGGTCGTGCCGCCTACAAAGGCACTGCCATTCATAACGTGGGACCAGAGGTTCGCCACATAGTCGGAAGCACGCACGCCGCTGTTCACATACAGATCCCAGTCGGTTCCCTCCGCCAGAATATCGGTGACGATGGTGGAGGACTGCTTGCTAATCTTGCACTTGATGTTGATATTCTGGAGCACCTGCTGGATAAACTGGGCGCACTTCTCGGTGGTGCAGAGAATGACCAGCTCCTCGCCATTGTAGCTGCTCTGGTCAAGATACTCCTTGGCCTTGGTCAGATTGCCTGCCGAGGTCTGATAGTTGTCCCAGGTTTCCCAATCGGAATTGTAATCAGGAAACACGGGGCAGCCCAGCGTGTACACAGGCACGTTAGAGACGCTGCCCATAATGGTGGCCGCATCTGCGGAGGAGATGGCGTAGAAGATGGCCAGACGGAGGTTCAGGTCGCCGCCCACCACGCTGTTGCTGCTCATATTGGCTTCCAGATAGGCTACATCGTTGCCAGGCAGCTTGGCCATGGCGAAACCATCGCCCTGGATCTGCTCAATGTAAGCGGGGGGAACATTCTGGCTCATGCTTGTGGTGTTTGTCTGGAGCGCGGCGACCTTCTGGGCGTCCTCAACGATATACTGGACGGTGATCTGGTTCACGGTGGCGTACTGGCCCCGCTGCATCTTCGAAGCATCAGTCTGCCAATAGTTCTCGTACTTCTCCATCTTAACGTGGGCGCCGCTTTCGAAGCTGACCAGCTTATACGGACCGGTGCCGCACTCTTCTTCCGTCAGGTTATGGTCGTTGTAGCCTTTCTCGGTGAACATGAAGCAGCGAAGCACGATATTCTCCAGCTCACCCTTGCTGGTCAGCTCCCGAGAGCAGGTCATGACCAGGGTAGTGTCATCCTTGGCCTCCCAGCTCTGAACCACATCCCAGCCGGAAACCTGGCCGCCGTCCTTGGTCATCCGGAAGGAAAAGGCGGCGTCGCTGGCAGTGAAGTGGTTGCCGTCGTGATCGTAAATGTTGTCGTTGATATAGAAGGTATAAACACTGGAGCCTGCTTCATGGTCATAGCCGCCAAACTCGCCGCGGTCGGCATCCGCCATAGTGGGCCGCATTTCACTGCCAAGGCCGCCGGCCACCTGGAAGAGCATCTCATACATGGAATACAGCTCGGTGCCGGAGTCGTAGAGCTTTACTGGATTGATATTCAGCTTGCCGGCATCAATGGTCACGGAGTCGTGCTGAACCGAGGTGGACATCAGCGCGGCGATCTCCTCGGTGGGAAGGGCGATGTCAGAGCCCAAGGTGGGCAGGCCGTCATCCTGCTGCTCTGCGGGAGGGGTATTGGTGACTTCGTTGTTGTCTGTGCTCCCTCCGCAAGCCGTCAGGCCCAGCATCATGACTCCGGCAAGCAGACCTGCCAAAACTCTCTTTTTCATGTGTGTTTCCTCCTCTTTTGATTTTTGAAATTGCTTTCAGCTACCAAATTTCATTTGCCCCGCTGGGCACCAATGTCTCGTTAGGCACTCTCTCCAGCTTTCTTGCCCTTTCCATGAAGTACAGGAGAAAAGTCAGTGCTCCGCTGGTAAACTTCAGCCCTATTACCGCCCAATCAGACCACGCTATGGCTTGGAATACGATCCATTTTTCGATTGGCATCGCTATGGCTATGGCCAAAATGTATACTCCGCAAAGCAGAGACGCTTTTTGGAAACCTGTAGCGGTTGAATCCCGCTCCCCAATGGTCATCCGTCTTGGGGCAGATACCTGTAGGATCAGCTCATAGAGCAGATAGATCAGTGGGATAAAGGATAGGATTTGGGCGATCCCGACGGCGGGAATACTGTTCATTGCCAAAGGCCGCGAATCTGCGGCGATCCCAGCCGCTGCCGCTGCAGCAAACAGGAAGACGTAGACCAGCTTTTTCAGCCGCCAGACCGTATCAATTTCCTCATACCTGTAGTAGTCGGCCACATAGATACGTTCGATCCTGGTTCCCGTACCGCTTTCCTTAGGGATTCTTTGCTCTGCGTAACCCTGAAAGTGCTTGTGATAAGAGTTGCTGTGGGAAAAGGGATCTCGCGTCTCATCATTGCCGTAATCATTGACCCGCTGCCAGAAACGGCTCACACGTTTTTCCATGCCGCCTCCCCTTACTCCGCCAGGAGGAGTTCCCGTACCACGGATTTCATCTCCTCCGGCATGACCATGGCTTCTATCGTGGAAAGCTTACCCAGTTTGTCCATCTCTCCGGTGAGGATACGATACAGCTTTTCCTTTTCCGCAAAGGGAATCTGGGCTTGATTGATGGCCGCGTAGGCAAAAGCGGCAATGTTGTTGCCCAAGAGCGCGATGTCGCTTTTGAAACGGACTTCCAGTCCTTCCTCCACGGAGATTTTCTTCAGGTATACCGTCAGAATGTGCCGCTCCTCATCATAAATTTTGTGGTAAGGTCGGGCCTTGCCGCTAACGGTGACGGCTTGCACTGCATCGGGAGTCACGCCATAGAACTCCAAATCATAGTCCCGGCTCTGGGGAATTAACTCCATCTTGCCCTGACTGGGATCGACTGTGAACACTTTACGTTCTCCCCAGTGCAGCGCGAAGTCCGTGGTTACAAACTCACCTTGCTCAAAACCCAGGGAAATGCCGTCGTCCTCATAGAGCTGGAAGGAACCGTCTGCCCCGCAGAACACCTTGAGCACCAAATGCTCCGGGTTGTCCGTCCGGCTGGACACCGTTTCGGCACTCTCCATAGGAATAATGCCGCCGGCCTTTCCCAGCACGGGGATCGTGTCGATATCCCGGTGCATTTTAATCGTGCGGCCGCCCCGGTAGATTATGCCGGTGAACAGGTCGAACCAACTTCCCTCCGGCAGCCAAGTCTTGACGGAACCTGTTTTCGTCTCCGGGTCAGATTTGCTGGTGATGGGATTGACCAGCAGCTGCGAGCCAAAGTAATATTCGTTCCTGTAACGGTATGCTTCTTCTGTGTCGGGATGCTCGTAGTAGATCGGCTCGATAAAGGGCCGGTTTTCGGCATAGAAGCGGCGGTTCATCGTATAGGTATAAGGTACAAGCTGATGGCGGAGTGTTAAAAACCGCCGCATGACACGTTCGGCATCTGCGCAGAACTTCCAGGGCTCTTTGCCGGTGAACGTCTCGTCTGAGCTGTGCAGCCGCATAATGGGAGAAAATACACCAAACTGCACCCAGCGGGTGGTCAGCTCGTCATCCCGGTAGCCGTTGCGGTGGCCGCCGATGTCGTGGCTCCACCAGCCGTAGCCCACATTCAGCGCATTGGCTGTGAAGTAGGGCTGAAAGTCCAGAGACTCCCATGTAATAAAGGTGCTCCCGGAAAAACCGATGGGGTAGCGGTGGGAGCCAAGCCCAGCGTACCGGGAGAAGTCCATAGGCCGCAGGCCGTCCCGGGCATTGTCTATGTAATGGTAGTGGTTGAGTATCCATAGGGGATCATAGCCCGGTATGCGGGAGTTGGAGCCCTGCTGCCAGTCGATCCACCAGAAGTCCACGCCGTTCTCCTCGTTGGGGTGGTGGAGGTATTTGAAATACGCCTCCATAAAGGCCAGGTCGGTCACGTCGAAAGGAATGGGGGCCTCATGCTCCCAGTCCACACCCAGGGCCTTGGCCATCTCCGGGTACATCTCCTCATGGGCCCGTACCCCGTCTGCCGGGTGGACGTTCAAAGAAAAGTGCATCCCATCCTCGTGGATCTTCTTTATCATTCCGGCAGGGTCGGGGAACAGTTCACGATTCCAAGTGTAGCCCGTCCAACCCTTGCCGTACTTGGGATCAATGTCCACATAGTGCCAGTCCATGTCCAGCACACCCACAGAAATGGGGATGCCCTCTGCCCGGAAGCGTTCCAGCAGCGCCAAATACTCCTCTTGGGTGTATTTGTGGAAGCGGCTCCACCAGTTGCCCAGAGCGTACCGGGGGAGCATGGGAGTCTTTCCCGTCAGATGGAAGAACACATCTAAAATATCGAGGTAGTTTCTTCCGTAATTTAAAAAGTAAATATCCTGATGTCCCTCCGAAGCGGGGTGGACCCAGCCCTTTTCATCAAACACAAGGGACGCGCTGTCGTCAATGACCGTAAAGCCGTTCTTGCTCATCAGGCCCTCGCACAGCTCCACCGGCCTGTCCGGCTCGCCCCATACCTTCGTCTCGTCCTTGGAGTCCTTATAATAGGTATCCCCCACGGCGTTGTCCAGCGTGGAGGCGGTGCCCTTCAGATTGCCCATGCTCTCCAGGCCCTTGTCCCCGTAGAACCAGGTTCCACTCTTGCGGAGATAGGGGTTGCCCACCATTTGGATGTTCAGTGTATTGCGGGAAAATGGTTTGTCTTTCTCGTATGTCACGATGAGGTGGCTGGTGGTGACCTCGATAGAGCTGCCTCGATCCATCACGCGGAATTCCGGCACCGGGAACCGGCGGTCAAGCACCGTCTGGGTCTGCTGATCGACGAACTCCCCGCTTGGGCTGTACTCGATACGAACCATCCGCTCGGTCAAAACCGTGATGCGGTATCTCTCTCCGGATACCACCGCTTTCGGGTCAGCCGCCGCGTTGGGATTGTTTCCATACGCCATATCCATCGCGTTTCCTCCTTACCGCTGTTACGCTTCATGCTCAAAGTCTATCCCCACTCCGCTGTTTTGCATAGTCAGGAGAATTTCCAAACGCCCCGCTTTCCTTCCAAACGGACACGACGATTTTTCCACGTACCCGGTTTTTTTCCAGATAAAACGCCCGCCCCTTGAAAAATTTGCGAAATCGAGCTATACTTTATGCAGTTTCACACATAGTAGCATCACAACAGAGACGTGAAGTGAATGGGGGGCGTCACATGAAGGGTACTATCAGCATTCGGCAGGAAGTCAGGAAATACGTGCCCCTTCTGCTGCTTCCAATCCTCTTTAGTGTTGTTCTCTATATTTTTGTACACGGCTTTACAGTACGGCAGTTGGAGTCCGGTGCGGAGCAGACCCTGGATCTTTTCTATATGCAGATATCCGCCATGACCAGGGAGACCGACAACGTGGCTCGAAGTCTCAACAGCGATTTTTCCACACTGTCAAACCTTCCGGGCGTATCGGATGCCCTGCCCTATTCCTTTGACGATCCCCTCAGCATCTGCCGTCAGATGGAAATCCGCAAAGGAGACAGCCCATATATCGATCACATTTATTTCGTCTCTCCCAAGGACAGCTCCATATACTCCGACGGCGGGTACTATACCTACACCTCTCTGCCCAGCGTCCTGTCCGGGATTGGGCTGTCTGAGGAGGATTTCCTGAGCATTGACGAGTCCCGCTGGGATATGTCCACCGCCGGTCTCTTAAAGGAGCCGTTCTATGTGATTCCCTTTCGGGACAGCGATGGAGAAATTGCCGGACGTCTGCTTTTCACCATTTCTCTGGACAAATTTGTGGAAACCATCTCCTCTCTGGACACGGAATTTGCCTGCCTGTATTCTGAAGACTTCCTGATTTCATCCAAGCCACTCAGCCATAGCTATTCGATTTCCGACTTGTCCTCCGAGGAAAGTGTGAGCCGCCTGCTTGCCGAGCGGGTAAAGTGTTTCTATATTGAGAACGACGACTACACCTATTTGATCGCCCTGTCAGCGAAAGCCTACTACCTGCCCCTGGTTTGGATGGTCGTAGGTTTCCTCCTCTATGCCCTGCTTGTGTTCGGCATCGACTACCTGTATCTTCTTAAGGTGTCCAAAGCCCGATATACGGAACTCACCGCGCTCATCAACGCCCTACCGCAAGAGAGCGGCGAGGGCACTCCCTCCTATCATGAGCTGGTGCCCGCTGTACAAACCGCTCTGCTGAATGCCGCGGATTTGCGTAAAAGGCATCAGGAAATCACGCAGGACCGTGTGTTCCACAACATCCTTCACCGGTATTACAAGCCCTCGTTGCTGCAAAAATATGCCGGAGAAGTGGGCATTCCCTCCTCCGGTGTCACCTATTATCTCGCCCTCTTTTCCATCCGGAAATGGGACAGCATTGCGCTGACGGCCAGTTCTCCGGAGGACAGCCACCAGATGGCCTGGACGATCTTCAAAACGGCCGCGGCTCAGTTCGGGGAGGACGGGGTCCAAATCGTCTGCGACAACGATACCGACGCCTTCAACGCCCTGTTTTGCGGAAGTTTTCAGGAGTCCCCCGCCTATGTGGAGACCGTCTGCGAGAACATCTGCAAATTCATGTATGATAAGTACGGCATTTTGCTCCATGCCTCCGTGAGCAGTCCCACGCAGGAATTTTCCGACATTCCGAACCTTCTATCTCAGGCCCAAAAGCTGGAATCCTTCTCTCAGAGCATCAACAGCTCCTCGCTGCTCATCAGCGAAGGACTTTTGAAGGGAAGCGGCGGCAGCTTCATCGCGGGGAACTTTTTCCGGCAGGAGATGACCTTATCCAGCACCTTGATGGCCAAAAAATACGATGTTGTCCCTGCCATGGTCACCTCAATTTTGGAGGAACACGTGACCAACAACCCGGACTATGACCTGGCCATGAGCCGGTTAAAAGCGGTTTCTTGCACTTTGGCGGAGGCTCTCTTGACGGTCAAGGGCGTGGATTTAGATTTGAATTTCTATGCCCAGCGACTGCGGGAGGTCAATTCGGTCTCTGAACTCAACGCCGATGTGGAGTTTGTTTTCCAAGAGCTGGATTCCATCGCCAAAGCCGCCCCTGTGACCTTTAAAGAAGTGGACGAAGCCTGCGCCTACGTTAGAGAGAATCTGGCCGATAAAAACCTCAACGTGACCATGATCTCCGAGGCCGTCGGCACCATCCCCCAGCGGCTAATCCCCATGTTCCAGAAGCAGCTCAACATGGGCATCGCGGAGTATGTCAACTATCAGCGAATCGAGCAGGCGACAAGGCTTCTCACCACCACGAAGCTAAAGGTTACCCAGATCTCCGACCAAGTGGGCTACTGCAATACCGATACCTTCACCCGCAACTTCCGGAAGCAGATGGGGGCCACACCCACAGAATACCGGCAAATGTCTGTGTAACAACAAGAGAGCCCCGACCATGCTACACGGTCGGGGCTCTCTTTCTTTTTCTGTATAGGCCAAGCTCATCCGGCGGCATACTGCCGGACGTCCGGCATTGCGATCACATGACCGGTCCTGAGGGTGGCCGTCTGTTTGAGGGTAAAGCCCTCTCCGGAATAATCGGTGTCCAACTCCAAGATCACATAACGCCCGCTGCCCTCGCCTCTGGACGCGACCTGGATCATGTCAGGCTCACGATTGACATAGACGTTCACGACCCGCACGTCAAGCTCCGCTCCTGTACCGTCGTAAAACGCGAAAGGTTCCATGGTGACGAAATAGTCATCGTAGACCTCGCCCCGGCTGTTGACGACCCCATCTCCCACGAGGCTGATCACCAGACCATCCATGCCAGCGTCGTACTCCACTGCGACCGCAGTCAGGACACCGTTTTTGTAGACAGGCGTCACGCTGACGATATGTCCGGCAGTCAAGGGATAACTCATCCCTTCCGGGAGCCATCCGGGGTTGGCGTCGGCCTTGGCCGTTTTTCCGTCGCCCAAGATCAGCAGACAGGTGTTGTAGAGTCCTGTGCCGGAGCCGGCCTTGGCGGTCTTGTAGTAGATAGGCTCTCCCGTCCGGGCGTCCACATAGCCGTCCAGTACCCGCTCGGTCGAGTGATCCTGGGCCTCCGCCAGTTCAAAGGGCTTGTTGATGTCCAGTTTTTCCCGAACGATCTCATCTTCTCTGGATTGGGAAAGGAGCCATTCATATCCAGCGTCCGATCTCCGGCAGGAGTAGCCGTTGGAACCGCCGTCAAAGGAAACCCAGCGGATACCCATGGTCTGGCCCTGAAACTGGTCGGGGCTGTCCAGAAAAGCGCGAATCAGCTGGTACTGCTCCTCAACAGGAGCCTTTGCATCCACATACAGATGGCTCAATTCATAGCCTACGGTGTCCTGATACAGATAGGCCAGCTCCTGCCATGTGTCGTTGGAGAGAAGGTTGTCGGTCCTGTTGGTGATCAGAATGTTGTCGTCCGAGATCAGATAGAGGTAATTGTACGGGTCCCAGTCCTCGAATACCTTGTTTCCGTCCGCGTTGAAATAGTAGTCCCATGTGATGGTGCTGTCCGTCCGGTAATAATGGCGGGTAGTGTTTTGGGCCGTTTCGTTATAGCCGTCACTCATCATGCCCCGGGCAAAGACGGAGTCCTTGGTATAGTTCTGCCCCCATTGATCCTCGAAAAGCCAGATCCCGGCAAAGAAGTTGTCCCGGTTTCGGTTGGTCTCTGCCACGATCATGCCGCCCACTGACTGTCCGGTGCCGTAGATGTAGTTGGTGTCGATGCTGTAGGTGTCAATGAGGCTGTCCCAAAGGGCCACAATGGCTTCATACTGCGCGGGGGTCCCTCCGTTGTCGTTCACCCGCTCGGTGACGGTGGGGACCACGACGATGAGGCCGTCCAGCTCCGGGTGCTGATCCCGCACAAACTGCTGTGCCCACGGGGATGTGTATACAGACGGACCTCTCGTCTCCAGCACGGACTCTATGGGGTGCGTCCCCTCGCCAGTGGCCGGATTTTGGACGGTCACCAGAGCGTACTTCTTGGCGGAATCATAATTCTCCGGAACATACAGCGCGTAGGATACGTCCACATCGGAATACTCCCCGGTGATCTCGGAGAAGCAGTGATCCTTGTGGAACGGCGCACCGTCCGGCGTGCCGTAGCTGGTATTGTTGGTATAATATCGGAAGCCCTCAATGCCCTCGATGGCATAGCTGCCATAGGCGGCGCTTTTCCCGGAGCTGCCCATCGTTCCGCCCGGGCCGCCTCCGCGCATACCGCCGCCTGACCCTCCGCCGTTCGCTCCTTGTCCGCCGCTGCCGCCGCGGCCCGAAGCAGTGGCGTAATTATCCACCGCGTTTTCGCTGGCCGCAATGGTTGTGTTGCCAACGGTAATGTTCTTTTTCTGCGTAACGCTCACCGCCATGGCCGAGGCAAAGGAGGACTCGCTTGCCAGATGGTAGTCCGTATAGACCGACAGGGTCACGGTATCATGGTCGATAGTGATGTCCGTGATGCCGCCGATCTCACCGTTCCCGAAGTTTTCCAGTATGGTACCGGTATGAACCTCAAGGGCATAGGTATCCCGGTCGATCTCAGCGCCGGTCAGATCCATATCATACCGGATCTGGACTGCGGAGAGCTTGACCCCATCCACATCCACAAAGCCTCGTGTGGTGACCGTCTGTATCTGTCCCTCTCCTGATGGCGTCTCCTCCGTTCCGGATTGCGGGTGCAAAACGGCGTTGATCTGCTCCACAAGAGCGTCATAAAGCGCCCGCGTGGACGGCTGCGACTCGAAGTTGATGACTATGGTATGCTCCGCTGTGTGCAGGACGATACAGGGCTTCACTTTTGCGTTCACGCACAGCAGATATTGTCCAAACTCGCCATTTTCCCATCGACCGCTTTTCTCCTTCCCGTCATCAACACCGTCAAGCAAGGAGCCATAGTCCAGCTCTCCGCGGTACTCAATGCGGGCAACTTCTTCGTAAACAATAGGCAGCTCATATCCGGACCGCCCCGTTACGAGAAGCCTTTCTGTCTCAGCGACACAGCTGGTATTCTTGACCGGCTTCATAAAGAACGAGAGCACAGCAATCACCGCGACCCACAAAACGATGGTGACCACGATCTTTCCTTTTTTCATGCGAAGCCCTCCCGGTATTCATTTGTTTTTGCGCTTTGCCCAGACGATAATGGCCGCAGCTATGCCGATGGCGGATATGATGGCGATTATGACCGGAAGGGGGTTCATGGGGTTATCCCCAGCAGCGGAAGCACCGTCTGGCTTGGGCGTCTCATCGGGAGCGGTGGAAGTCCCCTCAGGCGTGGGAATGGTATCCTCGCTATCAGCGGGGGGAGTCCACGTACCGGCCTCAACGAGGGTCATGCGGCCCTGTGGAACCTCATAGCGGGAAGAATCATAATGATCGGAGGCCAGATAATTGACCATCAGATTGACCAGATCAGCATCGCCGTCCCAAAGCTCGGTGGCTCCGCTGGGGGCTACGCCGAACTCGCCGGTCACCACATAGGTCTCGTCGTCAACAATCTCCCTGCCGTCATCCAGCACCGCGTAGAGGATATTCCCCTCAGTGTCATAGACAAAGCTGATTCCGGACACCTGCCGGAAACCGGGGGACTCCTGGCCCTTGGCGGAGCTGGAACAAGCCGCCTTCAGGGAGGACTTGATCTGCGCGCCGGTCATATTTGCCTCCACGACCGTACCGCCATTGGCGAACACGTTGTACAATTCCAAAAGGGTGATGTCGCCCGCCTCAATGGAGGCGCGGATGCGCACGCCGCTGAACCAGGAGATGTCGGCATCGGTGGCGGCGCGGATGGCATCGGCGATCAGATTGCCCAGGTTTTCCTCGGCCATGCGTATGCCCATGCCGTCCTCGGCGGCGGAGGCGCGTTCACCACACAGGAAGTAGTCGGTGTGGCCCACGACCCGACCGAGCAGATCGTCGATCTGGTCGTTCCGCTTTTCCACCAGCGTGGCCACAGCGGGATCGGCGGTGTAGGATGCCTCGTATTCGGCGCTGGACATCTGGGATGCGCTTTTTTCCACGATAGCACGGCTTGCTGTATCGACTGTCAGGGTGACAACGCCGATGTTATCACCAAAGCAGCCGGTCTGGACGATCAGTGTGCCGTTCTCGTTATCGCACACATAGCCCTTGCCCTCGCCAATGACGCTGTGGGTGTGACCGTCGATATAGAGGTCGATGCCGGGCACCTGCATAGCCACCTGATAGCTGTTGACGTCGGTGGCGGTCACGGCGGTGAAGGTGTCGTCGTTGTCGGGCCAGCCGGTATGGCCGAGGGCAACAATGATATCGCAGCCCTCCTCGTTTTTCAGGATATCCACATACTTTTGGGCTGTCGCAATAGTGCCGAGCTTCTTGAAGGGGGTGGTGCTGTCAGTCGGAGGGGAGCTGGTGGTCGTGAGGCCAAACATTCCGATCTTCACACCGGAGGCAGTGGTGAAAACGGTGTAAGGCTGAAGGGGCAGCTCGCCGTCCGCACCGAGGGCCTCATCCCTGCCGTTTGTGACCAGGTTAGCGCAGAGGATAGGGAAGCTCGTGGCCTCATCGTGGGCAATCAACTCCCCAAGGCCGTTGGGAATGTCGTTGTTGCCCACAGCCAGCGCATCGTAGCCGGCTTCGTTCATGACCTCCACCACGGACTCACCGTTGGTCAGATGGGCCACGGCCTCGCCGCCCGCAAACACGTCTCCGGCGCTGACGGTCAGGACATTGGCATTGCCGTACTGTGCCTTATAAGCATCCGCCACAGCCTTCACATACGGCTCCACATTCAGGTGACCATGGACGTCGTTGGTGTGGACAAATATCACGGTCTCGGTGGAAGCGCCGCTTTCTGCCGCCGCGGCAGGAAACACGGCCAGTCCGTCCAGCATGGCGACTACCATGACAAATACCAAAATGGTGCAAATGGATCTCCTCTTGTTCATTGTGTTTTTCTCCTGGCGTATGACGCCGTCATTTTTGCATACTGAGACACAGTGCCGCCGCAATATGTATATTGGCGATTATAGATGGGGCCAGAAAGCGCTGTCAAGCGATTGGAAGAATTCAAGACTTGTGGGAAAAAATGCGGGTAACAAGTGGCGGAGGGCGCCCACATGAGCACCCTCCGTTGTGTTTTGTAAAAAGAAGAATTTTTATCCGTTGCTCTGCTCAAAGAGCCAGTCCCGCACCGCAGAGAGCTTGTAGCCATAGTTGAAAGAGGCCATATGCTCCATGCCTGTGCCGCCGCCCAGTACGGTGCCTGTCTCAAAGCGGATCATGTTGGCAGACCGGCCTTGCTCCAACAGCACCCGCACCGCCTCATCCTGCTCCTCCGTACTTTTCTGTGCGTCCCAGGTGCCATAGCTGTAAGCTATGCCGGCTCCATCCAGCATTGCCATCACCTCGTCCTGACCGCGGGATGCCTTGGCGTCGCCACCCGCGGTGATATAGAAGAAGGTTTTTTCCTCCAGCGGTTTCAGGACGGAAATATCCCACTGGCCGGAGACAAACAGGCTGGCGGCAAACAGGTCGGGGCACTTGCCGTTGAGGTAAAGGGAGGTCATACAGCCCATGGACTGCCCGGTGGCGTACAGCCGGCCGGCGTCAATGCTATACTCCGTCTGCAAAACGGTGAGCAGTCGGACAGCCACTTCAATCTGCTTTGAGGTGTTCCAGTTATCATCCACAACGGTCTCGGTGAAAGCAGGAACAAGTACAAAGGAGGGGTGCTTCGCCTGGTCCTCCTCGGTGACCCACACAGTGGCGCCGTAGTACTGCTCCACGATTTGCTTGGCCGTTTTTCCCGCGCCGGTGGAGTCAGGAATGAACATGAGAAGCGGATATTCCCGGGTGCCGTCATAGCCCTCAGGGATATAGAGGCTGTATTCCAGAGAGAGCCCCGTGTCCGGGTCCTCGAAGGTGAACTGCTCAAACTTACTGGCGTTTCCGTCCAGAACGGCCTGGATTTCCGGGTCAGTAGAGGTTCCGCCCATCATGCCGCCGCCGGGGCCGCCGTTTCCGCCCCTGTTGCCGCCGTTTCCACGATGGTCAGAAGGCGGCGCTTGCGTCCCTTCAGGCACTCGGGCCGTCTCGCTCCCCGCCGTGGGCTCACCCTGATCGGCCTCCGCTTTCCCGGGCGCGGCTGTATCAGGCGTGGACGCTTCTCCGCAAGCCGGCAGGCAAAAGAGTAGGGCAGCGCCCAGTAACAACGCAATTCTTTTCATCAGATCATCCCCACTTCACGGTTCGTGCTTCATCTTGTGCATCGGGGCCTCGTGGTGGCCGTGGCGTTCCCTGGGAAAACGGTCCCGCCAGTCACCGCGAAGCCGCTCCAGAAGCGTGAGAAGCTGCGATTTTTCTTCTTCGCTGAGAGCGGAAAACAACTCCGGTTTTTCCTGTTCCCTTGCCTCGGCCCGCTCCCGTCCGGCCTGCGTCAGGTGGATATCAGCCGTGCGGCGATCTTCCGCGTTTTCACTGCGCGTGACGTATCCAGCGCGTTCCAGCTTTCCAATCACCTCGCTGGCGGAGCCGGGCTGTATGCCCAGCTTTTCAGTGAGCAGGCGCTGGGTCATATCGCCCTCATTCGCCAGAAGCCTCAGGATCCTGTCTTGCCCTCCACGGCTCTCCATGCCGAACCGGCTCATGTGATGCAGTTCGTGAAACAGGATACCCAGCTTGCCATCAGTGTCCATGGCATTGTACGCCTCCGTGCTGACAGCAAAGGGAGGTTTTCCGTGCGGGCCTCTACTGCCCCGGCCTTCGTGGCAGCCACGTCCGTCCGGCCTGTCAGGGCCGTATTCTTCCGGCCATTCATGCCCACCGTGCCGGTGGTGTTTTCCGTGCCCCCCGTGGTGGTCATGCCGCTCGTGCCAGCTGTGGTATTCCGCTTCATGGGCACCTTCTCCCGGGCGCTCGCCTCTGGCATAAGCATCTCCGCGAGGGCAGCCCGGAGCACTCAGCTCACAGTGACGGTCGCAGCCAGGGCAGTTATGTTCCATTTCAAAATTCAACTCGGACATTCAGTAATTCCTTTCTATCTTAATTTGTAAGGCACCTTGATAATAACACTGTGCCACCCATTTGTCAAGGTGCCTTATAAAATTTCTTCCTGTTTGGTTTTGACAAAAAATGCTGATATCAGAAGTCAGAAAATTTATTCAAAATTGCCTTTGCATCTTTTGGTCAGGACCCGTATAATGATAACACAACGTGTAGCGTTCAACCGCGTAAATGCCAGTTGAACGCCGCACGTTTTTTGTTTTCCCCAAATTTTATCAGTCAGGAGATATGCTCTATGGAAGAAAAACTGAATACTTTTTTAGCAACTGAGCCGATAGGACGACTTATGCGCAAATACGCCGTACCCTGTATCATTTCCCTGCTGGTGGCCGCGCTCTACAATATCGTTGACCAGATCTTTATCGGCTGGGGCGTCGGTCTGGAAGGTAATGGTGCCACCAACGCGGTATTCCCACTGACCGTGCTGGCGCTGGCCATTGCCACCATGATCGGCGACGGTGCCTGCTCCTTTGTCAGTATCAGTCTGGGCCGGCAGGACAGCGACAGTGCCCACCGCTCTGTGGGCAACGCCATTGTCCTTACCGTGGCCTCCGGTCTGGTGCTGATGGCCGTTTATCTGGCTTTCCGGGATCCCATCCTGTACCTGTTCGGGGCCAACGATGAGGTATCTGAGCTGACCAGAACCTACGCGAAAGACTATTTCCAGTGGATTGCTATCGGCGTCCCCTTCTATATGTTCGGACAGGGCATGAATCCCATCATCCGCTCCGATGGCAGCCCGCGCGTGGCCATGGCCGCCACCCTGGCCGGTGCTGTTGCTAATATCATTCTGGATCCCATTGCCATCTTCCTGCTGCACTGGGGGGTCATGGGAGCCGCCGTGGCCACTGTGGCCGGGCAGGTAATTACCGCAGGTATCTCGCTGGCCTATCTGTGCAAAATGAAAGCGATCAAGCTATCCCCAGACAGTTTCCCCCTGAGGGGCGGGCTCATGGCCCAGTTTATTCCTCTGGGTTTTACCAGCTTTTTGAGCCAGTTCTCTCTGGTACTGGCCATGGGTGTAATGAACAACATGATTGCCCAGCACGGCGCAGCCTCCGCCTTTACGCTGGACGGCACCGCCGACATTGCTATGTCGGTGCAGGGCATCGTTATGAAATTCTTCCAGATCGTCATCTCAATCGTGGTGGGTATGGCTGCCGGATGCATCCCCATTGTGGGCTTTAACTACGGCGCGGGGCTGTATGACCGTTGCCGGGCCATCATGAAGCGTCTCCTTCTGGCGGAGGCCATCGTGGGGGCGGTTGCCACGCTACTGTTTGAGCTTTTTCCCGTCCAGCTCATCTCCCTGTTCGGTTCGGACAACCCACCACTGTATTTTGCGTTCGCCAAGCTGGCCTTCCGCCTCTACCTGTGCCTGATGACGTTGGACTGTGTGAACAAGGCGTCCTTTATCTTCCTCCAGTCTCTGGGAAAGCCGGTGGAGTCCACGCTGCTGTCCCTGCTCCGGGAGGTGGTGCTGGCGGTGCCCCTGTCCGTGCTGCTGCCCATGCTGTTTGCCAACCTGTTCGGGACGGAAAGTGGTATCTACGGTCTGCTGTTGTCCATGCCGATAGCGGTAGCGCTTACCTTTATCGCGGCGGCAATAATCGACTTGCGGGTGTTCCATCAGCTCCGGCAGATGGAAGCGCAGGCTCAGTAAACCCCGCAGAAATCGTCCCACTTAGAGCAGAAATACTGCTTTTCATTGCTGCACTTGTTTGGAAAAGCACCAAACCAGCATGGCGTTCCAGGCGTTATGGTAGCTGTCATTGACGCACTCCTCCACATCCTCCCGGACGGACAGGATGTTCTGGGCGATGGTACGGCAATAGGGGCCGTATTTCTTGTCGGTTTCCGCTATGGCGTTTTCGTCGCGGCTCCAATACAGAGCGATTATGGCGGCATCTTCCATATCTCTTGCCTCCCTTCACCCTTAATAACGCAGACGGGGAGGGGATATGCCCCATCACATAATATTTCCCAACGAAAATTTTTAATAGAATACCATAAACTGCCCATTGGGGACAAGAGGGATGCCCCGGAGCAGACCGGAGGCATGTCTCTCATTTGGTGTAGGGCTCCCTTTGAGGATTTGGGAAGGAACTATTTGCTAAATCGTAGATTACTATATTTCAACGCTTCTACAAACCATCTATTTTTCTCGCGCCAGAGGTACCGTTCATGCCCCTGCACCCGGATCGTATAACGTACCCCAACGCCACCAACGCTCTGACAGGCGGCCCGACACACATCCAGCACCCGGTCCACAGGGTATCGTTTTGTCAATCGTGGATACCTTTGAGTAGCGGAATGAGCATCAGCAGCACCACGATGCCCACCACGCCGACCACGATGCCCACGACCATCTTGGCGGGATCCAGCAGGCACAGGCACATCCCCACGCCCAGCAGCAGCGCACCCAGGATGCCAACAAAAATCGCAGCCAGCGTCTTGCCGCTGAGCTTGATGGGAGCCTTGTGCTCCATCTTCCGCCAGATCAGCAGTGTGGCCAGCAGTACCACCAGTCCGATCACGCCGCAGACAATGCCCTGGTTCCTCATCCCCCATTCCGGCAGCAATGTCATGCACATTCCCAGCGCAAAGAATACGCCGCCGATAGTTCCAAGGATCAGCGCTACAAAATTACTCTTTTTCATGATATTTTCTCCTCTCGAATTTGTTTTGGAATGAAACCGCTTTCTGTGTCCCAGTGTCTGAATATTACCAGCCCTGTGTTTATGGATTGCTTCAAAATTGTTTGCGCTATATTAAATCGCCGGACTCCGCTCACGGTTTGCGCGGATGGCGTCTTGCCTCCGCCTCGGTAGCACGTTTTTCTGCCGCCGCTTTGCCAGCTTCTTCACGGGCCTTCTGCTCCGCTGCCAGCCGCGCCTTTGCGTCCTCCACAGTTTCGCCGTCCCTGGTCAGGAAACCGCCGACAAATTTGTCGGTCATTCTCGTGAAGCCGCCAACGACACCCTCCTCGATTTTCTTGTAGCCGCCGACAACACCGTCCTCGATCTTTTGATAGCCGCTGACGACCGTTTCTGCAATTTTCGCGTTTGCTTCCACGAACTTGTTTTCTGCCATTGTGATTTTCCCCTTTCAAAATTGATATACCGGTGTGTTCGTTTGATGGTCGTATTCTAAGGCAGCGATGTTTGCAAATTGCTTGAATTGTGTTTGAGAAATATGAAAAAGTCTCCCCTCCGAATTTTTCGGAGGGGAGACTTTCAGTTCAGCAGCTTATTTCCCTGTTCACAGATCTCGTAGATTTCATCATATTTCCGCTCTACCAGCTCTGCCACCACTTTGGCCCGCTTGGCGGCCAGTTTTTGATAGAGGAAGTAAGGCAGCGCCCAGCCAATAAAGCCGGGGACGCCCAACAGAGCGGACAGCACGTAGAGGGGCGGCTCATGGACAGCGGCGAAGGTGGCCCCCGCCAGGAACACAGTGCCAATAAGTCCCACTACGATAGCCCACATGGTGGCGTTGGCGGTTTTGGACTTCTCCAGCGCCGTGATCTCGTCCATACACGCCTCGAAGTGGCGCTGCAGGCGGGTCAGCTCCGCCTTGTTGATGATTTTCCGCTCACGCTTCAGCACCAGCTTCCCTTTGGCGGTGGGAACCGTCTCCTGGGTCCGTTCGTCCTGCGTCCAGCCGAAGCTCTCGTAGCAGTCCAGGCAGAACGCCGCCCGCTCCCCGCTGGCGGTGATTTCCTTGTACTCATAGCCCACAAACTGTGCGCTGTCTTTTCTGATCTCATCCATTTGCCAAACCTCCCCGCACTGGTATTTTTACGGTGAACGTGCTGCCCTCTCCCGGCTTGCTGGACACCGAAATATCCCCGCCCACCATCCGCAGGATACGCAGCACCAGCGCCAGCCCCAGGCCGTTGCCCTCGGTGGAGTGGGATGTGTCGCCCTGGTAGAACTTGTCAAAGATATGCTCCAGCGTTTTGGTATCCATGCCGCAGCCGGTGTCAGATACGCTCACCTCCACGCACTCTGCCGTAGAGGCCTGCCGCAGGGTAACCGTCCCACCCGGCTCGGTGAACTTGATGGCGTTGGACAGCAGATTGTTCCACACCAGCTCCAGCAGACTGGCGTCCGCCACGATGGTGGTCTCATCCTCAATATCCGCTTCGAATTCAATACCCTTTTCCTCCCAGCGGTTTTCGAACAGCAATGCGCACTCCGCCAGCTGCTCACACAGGTCGTAGGGTTCCGGCACGGGCTGGATATTCTGCTTTTCCAGCTTGTTCAGCTTCAGAATATTCGTGATAAGGTCGGTGAGCCGCCGGGAATACCGGCTGATGGTCTGGACGTGTTCCGCCTGCCGGTCGGTCAGTGTCCCGTCGTCCAGCAAGGCGGCGGTGTTTTGGATCACTGCCAGCGGCGTCTTGATCTCATGGGAGACGTTGGAGAAAAAGTCGGTTTTCAGTGTCTCAATGCTGCCCAGCTCCGCCACCATTTTGTTGAAATCCAAAATCAGGTCGTCCATGTAGTCCTGCTTGTCGGCGGCATGGATGGGCGGGACGTAGACGGAGAAATCCCCGCCCGCCACCTGCCGGGCGGCCTGGGCGATCTGCTTCAAGGGCCGTTCATAGATGTTTTTGGTCAGCCGCACGACGAGTACCGTCACCCCCGTCGCGATAGCCGCCCAATAGAGGATGGGGATATTGACCTGAAGGAAGTCGCTCAGCTCCAGCCGTGTGAGCAGAATGATAAAGCCCATGTGAACCCCTGACGCCAACAGCAGTCCCACCAGGATGATTCCAAACAGGGCGGCAGGAAACCGGCTGGAGCGGATGGCAGGAAAGCGCCAGCGCCCGTTCATTTCAGCACCGCCTTGTAGCCCAGGCCCCGCACCGTTTTGATTTCAAAACCGTCGCAGCCTGAGAATTTATCCCGCAGCTTGGTGATGTACACGTCCACCGCCCGCAGGCTGGTCTCACTGTCCACGCCCCAGAACTCGTCCATGAGCTGGGCGCGGGAGAAGGTCTTTTTCGGGTAGGAAAGCAGCTTGTACAGGATGTTGAATTCCCGGGTGGTGACGGGCAGCTCCTCTCCGTCCACCTCCGCCGTCATACCGTCCGCGTCCAGTACCAGATTGCCCACAGTGATCTTCCGCTCTACCTCGATGTTGGCCCGGCGCAGCAAAGCCCGCACCCGGAGCTGTAACTCGTCCAGTTCGAAGGGCTTCACCATGTAGTCGTCGATGCCCAGCTGGAAGCCCTTCTGCTTGGCGGGCAGGTCGTCCCGGGCGGACATGAACAGGATGGGGATGTGGCGGTTCACCTGCCGCACCGTCCGGGCAAACTCGAAGCCGTCCACCCCCGGCATCATGATGTCCGAGATAATGAGGTCATACAGGCTGTTGTACATCTCGTCGTAGGCATCGTTGGCATTGAGACAGCCGTGGGTTTCAAAGCCGCAGTCGCTGAGATAGGTACACACCAGCTGGTTCAGCTTGGCGTCGTCCTCCACCACTAAAATATGGATCATGGGGTAAGCCTCCTTAGCTTTCGAGTTGCAGAAATCACCATAAACGCCGCCATAGCCAGCACGGTGACGCACACGGCAAAGGCGGTGCAGGCCGTCATGATCAGGCGGAATTGCTCCGCCTGATCGCCGAACTGGTCGATCATCGCCGTTTCCAGGTTGAACATGGACACCAGGGCGGTGGTCAGGTTGACGGCCTTGGCGGCGGACAGCACGGGACTGTGGAATTTGCGGTACTTCACTGTGTTCACGATGGCGAGGGTCAGGCTGTAGAAGGCATGGGCCGCCGCCACATAGATCAGCATACCGGGATAATTGCTGCCATAGCCGTCCCGGACGATTTGGGTAACTACGCCGCTGAGGGCCAGGTCCAACCCAAAGAGGAAAAGCCCTGTGGCGCGATAACATTGCAGCTCCCGGTTCAGATCCTGCTCCTGTCCGTCCTTTGGCACCCGGCGCAGAAGATAGAGCCGCACCACGCACAGAAGGACGTAGTACAGGGCCAGCGCCCCGACCCAAAAGGAGGAATACCGCACCGCGCAGGCCAACTTGAACCCAGCATAGCACAGATTGACAAAAAGGGAAAGGATCAACCCGAAGCGCACCTTGAAATAGCGGTCGGTCAGGTATCGGTGGGCCAGGGGGACGCTGTGGGCCAGCCGCCGGGCGGAGGAGAACAGCGGCGGAGCAACAGCCGCCACGAAGATGGTCAAGGCATAGGCAGACAGCATATAGGACACATAGGCGAAGAGGCTGGTATCCCCAAAGACCAGAAAGGTCAGGGCCAGGAAGATCCCGCCCAGCACCGCGACTAAAGCCACCCAGCCCCAGCCGGGAAAGAGCAGCTTTTTCAGAACAGCGCGCCATCGTTCCATTATGCACACCTTCCCTTTGCTGGTTTGAGGGCAGTATATACGCCTTGGATTTGCGTAGTGTTTCAGAATTGTTTGAGAATTGTTAATTGTGATTTTCGGACAAATTATTTATAGGATAATCCCCAAGTCCGCGTTTACGTATCACTTCCAGCTCATCGACTACAGTATCTTCAATTTTTTGCAAAGCTGCACCTCCTGTTACACTTGATGTTTCCAAGTATAACAGGTAATGCCGATATTATCTGCTATTGCTTCCCTTTTTGAAGGTATTCACAGACAATATCGGCATTTCTTTTTTCTCGGCATTATTAAAGTCTATATGGAATATGTTGCGGCCCATATAATCACCTCCACCCGACACTGTCTACCGTCACGAACACTCGTATTATAGAACGGGCGTTTCCAAAATTCAAGCGGTAATGATTTCCGAAGGAATCGTGCAACAGCATTATGCACAATACAAGACCTGTTGGTGCAACTACTGACAGCAGGTTTTGGAGAACACAAAATCTTTTGATAATAAAGAAAAGGTGCAGTTTCCTTTGTCCAAGGGAACTGCACCTTTTCTCTATTTACATCCATGATGTTGGTAAAGTGTTATTGAGTACATTGAATCGCTTCCTCAATAATCCGAATAATATGCTCTCGTTTTTCGACTGGCACCGACTTCAGCTTGTCCAGCACGTATTCTAAACTGTCAGACTCAGTTCCAAAAAGTAAGTTGTCCGCTGAAATATGAAGCGCAGAGGAAAATGCACGAATGGATTCGGAGGACAGGCCAGAACGTCCCCGCTCTACCTCAGCAACAAAATTTGCGGTATATCCTGACAGTGCAGCAAGACGTTCTCGTGTCAGTTTGAGCGAAAGGCGCCTTTGTTTAATTCGAGCGCCAACCTCTACATTGATGCTTTTTGACTCTCTTGACACAGTATCACACCACCTTTTTTAAGTAGTGTAACCCCGCAGACGAAATTCTTGAACATATACAAGTTTATAAAAATATTAGTAGCAATACACCTTATTGTATGGTATACTCAATGGAACTGATGCTTCAGCATTGAGAAGAAAGCGAGAATGGATATGGGTGATGAATTGCTGGCCTTGCTTGCCTATGAACTGGGCGAGATAAACCTATGGGAGGAACAATGCCCCGGCGTGTACTACCTGAGTATCCTGCCCACGATGGGAAAGGGAGGGGAATACTACGCCATACTGAAAGACGCGCCCATTTCCCAGGAGGCCCGAGCCATGGGCCGGCAGCTTGAAGGCGGGCCTGTTTTAGTGTATCCGCTGGGAGGAGAAGATGGGGCGTGGGCCGCTGTGGATTATGAGGTGTTGAGGTATCGAACACAGCACAGCCTCCCACTGCCCGAAGGAAAATCCTTGCGGGTAGCCGCGCTTTATGGGATGGAGCAGTGCCCGGACTATTTTGGTACATATCCCGTTCCGCCAATGACTCCCTGGGGGTATACCCTCCGGCACCGCCCGCTGGACAACGGGATCTACTGGATGGAGACGGATCAGTGTGTGGAGGTGCTGGCGGTCTGCCATCCTGTGTGGGCATCTGAGCTGCCAGAGGGACTCCTCGCTATCGCCAAAGAACTGAACGATGAGGACGAAATGGGGTATCTGTATTTTTCAAGGGAGGACGCTTGTGTTGTCATCTGGGAGTTTCTCAGAACACGTTCGGCTCTGGTTAGCACCGGGCTGATTCGTAAGTCCGAACTTATGAATGCTATCTGGGAATCCCATCCAGAGTACGCCATGGGTTACAACGCACAGGAACAAGCGGGACTGAACGACACACTGGGCTTGCTCCTATATGCAATGGGGGTCGAGGATCGGGAGCTGGAGGGCTCGCCGGAACACATGATTTCCATAGCGCCAGAGGCTGGGACAGATTACACTGGGTTTTGGAAATGAGGCAGGGCAAAGGTATGGGTATAAACATGATATTTACTGAAATGATAGGCGATTTAGTCATGGCGCTATTCTTTGCTGGGATAGTAGTCGGAAACATTGTAAGAGTTATTGCGCTATTCAAGTGCTTAGGGAAAAAGGGATGCAGTAATCGAAACTGTCATTTGAAAGTGCTTTGCCATAGATATCGGGAGGAAATCACACAAGAGGATGTGGATTCTATTACTGAAATGTTGAACCAAAAGCGCAAAGAACTGGCGAAGAATGATGGCTAAACTTTTTTCGGGGAAACAGCAACGGCGCGGGGGATTCCGCGCCGTTGCTATTTGATCCGATATAGGTTGGAGGACAAACTTCCGTTCTCCCGCCAACGGTTGGACTTATCCACCAGCCCTGCAGTTACCAAATCTTCGAGTGCCCGCTTTACGGTGGAGCGGGAGAGGTTCAGTCCAGCAGCGATGGTGTTGATCCCAGGCCAACAGGTGCCCTCTTTGTTGGAGTGATCCTTCAAGTAGATGTATACCGCCTTGGCCCGATGGCTTAACTCCTGATCCTCATAGATGGAATCGTAATAGGCCACAGTCTCACCTCCCGTCCACATCCGCAGGCGGTGTGTCCTGCTTCTTGGGAAAGGTCGCCAGCGGTTGCCCTGTCTGGCCGTGACCACCCTGCTGACCCTGCCTACTATAGTTCTGCCTGGATCGTTCTCTTTGCGGGAAACTGTCTGCTTCTTCCTGCTCGGGCGCTGTCCAGAAGCGTGCAATGATGGCATCCTCCAGCTCCTGCCGCCCGGCATAGTACACCTTCCGCTGACCATGCTCCGGGGTCTGGTAAGGTTCGCCGAAGGTGATGCCCCAGTCCAGGAACAGCCGCAGCCGCGTCCGCATGGGATGGGAGCCCGTTTTCATTACCACAAACTCACCCTTGGGGATAGATTTCAACTCGTCAGGCGTCATGAGGGCCCGCTCTACCATTTGGAAGGACTGGCTGTTTTCTCCCTTGCTCCGGCTGACGGAGCCGGACTGTACGGTGTAGGTGCCCAGAGAGCGGGACAGCTCCTCGGCGGTCTTGCTGTTGGGTGCGAAGCCGCCGAAAATCGTATCCTGGCAATTGTCCGATATGATCTCAGCGCCCTCTTTTCCGTAGTTTTTTTCGAGCTGCGCCAAGCTCTGGATGATAGGGAGCATGGTCAATTTCCGGGAGCGCCCAGCGCTGAACAGGGACAGCACGTCGAAGGGCGGCATAGTACCGAACTCGTCGCAGAACAGCACCACCCGGTTTTTCAGCTTGCCGCCATTCTCGTCCGCTACGGAGAACAGCTCCCGAGACAGATTCTGGATCATGAGTCCTGCCATGAAGTTCTTGGTCTGATCCTCCTCGGGGAGTATCAGGAATATGGCGGACTTCCTGCTGGCAAAGCTCTCAGCATCCAGCGGGCTGTCGAAGCAGATGGTCTGCTCCAGCTCCGTGTCCAGGAATGCGTTCAGTCGGGACAACACCGTGGACAGCACCGACGCCATGGCCTGCTCCGAGGTGTTCAG